>JACQYJ010000162.1 GCA_016208525.1 Deltaproteobacteria bacterium
CCTTCGACAAGCTCAGGGCGAACGGTGGTCAGGTTGAAATCATTGACTTTATTCCGTTCGTGGTGAGCTTGTCGAACCACAGAAAAGACTTTTTACGAGACCATCAGTATTGATTCATTCGTAAAAAGTCTTTTTTTGCCACGAAGACACAAAGGCACAAAGAAAAAATCCTTTATTTTCGATGTGTTAGGCTTAGTGTCTTGGTGCCTTTGTGGCAAATTTTTAGTTTTTATGAGTTCATCAGTATTCTATAGACATCGCTTTATGCGGATTATCCGGCGCCTTCTGCGCATTCTTTTCGGTCCCGCCCTTCATTTGGAGTTCCTTCTCCAGATCCGCTATACTTTTTTGATGGTCCCGGAGTATTGACTCCAGATTTTTCATCCTCCCGGTCACGGAGCGCAGCTCCTGTTCCAGTCTCGCCTTTTCCTGGTTCAGGATATAAAGGTCAAGATACCTCCCCGCAGATGCGACCTTTGGTCTTGAGCGTATCTTGCTCCTCAGACTGCTTTTAATCTCTGTATAATCCCGCATCTTTCTGTTCATATAAGCCTCTTGGGAAACCCTTTCTTTGTCATTCCCGCAGAGTTTTTGAGCGGGAATCCGGTTTTATTTAAATACAAACCATATCCCCGATAGAATCATTCGGGGAAGACAAACAAGTCTTATCACTTATGAACTTATTAATATTCTTGACCCGTTGAAAGTGTTTTGCGCCGGATTCCGGCCCTTCGGAATCAAGTTCGGACGCTGTAGATATGACAGGCAGACAGTGCCTGTCAATCAGTTCTTCTACAACCTTTCTGACTTTATCCGCATTACTCTTATTTCCGGCCCTGCTCGTCACAGATGAAAGGACATCCGCACAGACAGTCCTGAAGACCCTGCTGTTCCCGTCCACGCCGGCATCCATCACTTTTAAGGTTTTGGCTATTATGATGCAGGCCCTGACGGTGGGCGCAAATTCACACCTGTCGGAATCCCTCAGTCCCCGGACGATATCCACGATCTTTTCAGCGTCCCTTGCGTCCCAGCCCGACTTTGCGGAAACTATTGAAGCCTCCGTCTCCCTGTCGGCGTAGTCTATATCCTTGCTGGTAAATATAGCCACAAAGTTGGGGTGGACCTTGAGATACCCCTCCTTCCCCCTTGCGGCAGGAAGTCCCATCATCTTCTCCTGAAGGATAGAGAGGAGGATGTTGTTTGCCTCAGGCCTTGACCTTGTGAACTCATCATAGATAAGGGTAAACCCGTGCTTGCAGGCGGTTGTCAACCTGTTGTCCACCCAAGCAGTCTTCATGTCCTCTTCTGACTTCAAGACCGTGTGGATGAAGTTGTCCACAACCCTCCTCATCCTGTAGCCGTATTGCCCGCCTACCATGTCGGACGTAGACATTTCCTCGTCGCCGTGGATAATCACCACGGGTCTCCCTATCCTGGCTGCCACATGCATGGCAAGAGTAGTCTTCCCCGTGCCCGATGTCCCCCTGAAGTGAACCGGGAAACCTGCCTCAATATAGGCCAGGGCACGGTCGGTAACACCGCGTATATACTTGGTCTCCACAAAATTAGGCAGCGGCTTGGGTTCCAATACTGTGGACAGCTCCTCTATCTGCATCACTTCCTCCAGGCTTCCTTGTCGTTTATTCCGACTTGCATTCAAATCCCCCTTTTACAAAGGGGGTAACTTTATTCCCCCTCTTTGGAACGCCCCGCCTTGCGGCTTCCCCTCTTTACTAAAGAGGGGATAAGAGGGGAGTTGATCTTGAGAGGGGTTAGGGGAGATTTTCAAGATAGATATAGAGTCATGCCCTTGCCCCGCTTCTCTTTGACTGCATTGTGGCCACCATATCGCGCCATGCGTTCACGACCTCCTGATGTTCCTTTTTGATGCCGGTAATCATATTTCTGTAGCTCATGCGCAGACTGGAGACGTCCTTACTCAAAACGGACCTTGCTTTTGACAGGTCTTTCCTGAGCTGGGCCGACATCTCCCTGTGTTCCCTTTTTTTTTCCAACTCCATACGGCGCGTCTCGTCTGCATCGTCGGCAACCTCCTTCTTGATGGAACTCAATACGGCCGACCTCTCGTCTGACGATCCTTTAATCTCCCTTCCTAATGCCTTCATGCTGTCCGCTCTTCCCATTTTGATTCCCTCCTTTTGATCTGATGTTTGTAAGTCCAGATGAAAATCCTTTAACTCCCCCTGACCCTTCTCTAACGCCCCCGCCTTCGGCACCCCCTCTTTAATCAAAGAGGGGGATGGGGGGAGTTGAATTGGGATAAAGTTCCCCTTACTGCCGACCTTTCATAGGCTGAAAACAGGCCCTGCCATTGTGTTGCGACCGCCTGTCTTGCCGTATAAAGCTGGTCCAGAACAGTTCCTATTTCATCTCCGCGCTCCCCGTTTTTAATCTTGAATATGCTTACCATTCTCCTGAAATCCCTGACTGTAACCGTTTCCCCTTTTGACAGCAGGCCGGTCAAGGCAAGGCTAAGCTCCTCCTGTTCCCTGTGCAGTTCCATCATCATCCTGGTTATTTCCTTCTCTCTGTTCTGATGCCTTGACAGGATGTCCGTCTTTATCTTTTCCAAATCCACATCGGCATGCTCATCTGTGAATACCTCCCGCAAGGCGTCCATCATTTCCTTTTCCTCTTTCCAGAGGTCATCCAGGGCATGCTGCGTTCCCTCTTCCCTCTCTTTTCGTCTGGCCAGGATAGTTCCCATAAAGGTATCAAAGTCCTTCTTTCGCAGGCCTTCCGATCTGGCAAGACTTTCCCTTAACTGTCCGATCATATCGTCCTGTTCAGTGAAGAAGCCGTCTATGCGCCTTGCCGCCTCTCTCATCAGGACCATTACCAATTTAACGCGCTTCTCATAGGAATCAATGAAGTCTATCCCTGCCTCTTTAATGCTGTTCTTGAGTTCCATTTTAACCCTTCCTTCTCATGCGTATCAGGAGAGTTCGACATGCTTGAGTATCTTAAATAAAGGGGCCACCGGCGCCTCTATTGCCCAAGGATGCCTTCCTCTTCCTTGTTGACAGGACCTACGCGTGCATTGCCGATGCCTCCGTTGCTGTAAGACCCACTGCCTCGGCATACTTGAGGAATGTGTCAACGGATGCAACTACAACCCTGGCTTCTATTGCAAGAAGCTCGATCCCCACGAGGGAGACCCTTGCCCAGGCATCAATGCAGACGCCCTTGTCCAGGATCCTGTCAATTACCTCAACCAGGCTGGATGAGGCCATTGTTTTTTCAACTGCCATGATAATCACCCCCTTTCTATGTTGGATTTACTAAACGGACATGACAACAAGTTTGTCACCCACTCCTATGAAAATCCC
>JACQYJ010000148.1:0-1545 GCA_016208525.1 Deltaproteobacteria bacterium
ACTCGGAAAGGATTGAATGATTAAAACAAAAGAAAAGAAGAAAGGATAAAAAGACAAAAGACTAAAACCTAAAAAAGAACCAGTGTCGCCAAATCCGGCTCCGCCGGATTTGGCTTACTTTGGAGCGCCGCTAACAGTTTATCTGGAAGACACGGCATGGTAAAGAGACAAAAATACTCACAGTGTTTCAGTTAGTGATATTGCGGCAATTGCAGGTTCAGTGCAAGGTATGCGATCATAAATTTTACATAACGAGGATATTCCTTGGGATAGAACGGATGAAGCGGATCCCCGCAGATACATACCGCAAGCTTGGCCTTATGGGTTCATTGACGACCTACAGGTTGCGGAAAAGATCGTAAAGATGTTTGGCTGGACTGTTGATAAGATGACGATATGGAAATCAGTGCAAAAGACGGCCAGGGAGATAGAATTCAAATTAGACCCTGATGAGCAGCCACGTGGCGAGGCAGACGGCTCCGGGATTCCCATTAACGGGATAAAGAAGCGAGGCAAGGAATTGGTAGCGTTCCCAATAGGAGACCCATTCCCACCTCAATCCTCTACCCACAGGGCATAAACCTTTGAAGGGGAGGAAGTTATTTTCCTCTCCCTCAGGGATTTATACCCGGAGCGGTAGAGGATTGAGCTGAGGGTGGGGTTTAGGGATTTAATTAAGGTCTCCCGTTTTCTACGCTGCCAATATCTTCAGGTCGTCTACGCAGTCGCCTCCTGCAAGGTTTAACTGGATGAGCGATAACACTATCTCCTGGTCTGTCCATCCCTGTCCATCTTTCCTGATTTGCAGATGCTCACGTATGTGCCTGATCAACCCTGAAACATGGGCAAGGTCAAGGTATGGTGGCAATCCGGCCAGCGATGTCATACCTCTTTAGCTTTCTTCTTTTTCGTACTGGAAAGATAATACTCCTTGTTGCATAATCTCTTCACCTCCTTGGTGATAGGTGGTTTGTGCTGAACTCATACTTTCAGTCCCGCTTTACGCTGGCAAGGAGTTTTTTTGTTTTTTTGACGGTGGATAATGAAGTCGTAAAAACCAGAGAAAAGAATCAATAATTTCATGATGTTTAACTCAGCGTCTCCGCGTCTCTGCGCTGAGAAATATGGTTTTTCAGTTTAAGAATTAAGGAGCCGGCAGTGATAAACAGAGAAGAGATTTTACGAATAATGGAAGAGGCAGGCAGACCGCTTGCTCTGCGGGAACTTGGGAAGGGGCTTGGGGTCAGGGAGAGGGACAGGAGGAAGTTCAAGGGGCTTGTTAATGAACTGCTGACTGAGGGCGCCCTGGTAAAGACCAAGGGGCAGTTAATAGGCCTTCCGACAAAGATGGACCTTGTCACAGGCAAGGTATCATGTCACAGGGACGGTTACGCCTTTGTGATCCCTGTGGAAGGGGAGGGTGACGTCTACATCCCGCCCAGAAACCTCAGAGAGGTGATGCACGGCGACAAGGTGCTGGTGAGGGTGGAGCGTGTAAAGAAGGACGGAAAGAAAGAGGGGAAGATAGTACGGATACTGGAAAGA
>JACQYJ010000148.1:1569-2878 GCA_016208525.1 Deltaproteobacteria bacterium
GGGCTGACAACGGTTGTAGGTAGATTTGAGGCGGAGAAGAACCACGGGTATGTGATACCAACTGAGCAGAAGATACTGCGTGACATCTTTATCCCGAAGGGGCAGACCGGGAATGCAAAGGACGGCCAGATAGTGGTGGCCGAGATAATCAACTATCCTACTGCTCACAGGAGCCCTGATGGGATGATTACGGAGATAGTCGGTTTCCCTGATGACCCGAATGTAGAGGTCATGACAATAGTGAGGAAATACGGCATCCCTTATGAATTCCCTGAGGATGTCATTATTGAGGCGAGGAAAGTTTCTCAGACAGTTGACAGGGAGGAGATAAAGAACAGGGTCGATCTCAGGGGGATGAACACAGTAACCATTGATGGAGAAAAGGCCAGGGACCTTGACGATGCCGTCTCTGTAAAGAAGGAGAAGAACGGGAACATAAGGCTCTGGGTATCCATTGCAGACGTATCATACTATGTTAAGGAAGGGAGCCCTCTGGACAGGGAGGCGTATATCAGAGGCACGAGCACATATTTCCCTGACAGGGCGATCCCTATGCTTCCGGAAGAACTCAGCAACGGGATATGTTCCCTGAACCCGAAGGTAGACAGGCTTACCATGACCGCTGAGATGGTAATAGATAAAGAGGGGAGGATGGTTGATTGCTCCTTCTATAACTCCGTCATCAACAGCGTTGAGAGGTTGACTTATACTATAGTGAGGCAGGTGCTGGTAGATAAGGACAAGGAGCTTATAACGAGGTACAAACATATCCACAAAGACCTCCAGGTCATGGAGGAGCTTTGCCTGAGGCTCAAGGAAAAGAGGGCGAAGAGGGGCAGCATAGATTTTGACCTCCCTGAGCCCCAGATAATACTGGACATAGAGGGTAAGACCGAGGATATCGTGATGGCTGAGAGGAACCTGGCCCATCAGATCGTAGAGGAGTTCATGCTTGCAGCCAACGAGGCTGTTGCGTCCCATATAACTGCAATGAAACTCCCCTTCATCTACAGGGTCCACGAGGAGCCGGATGAGGACGAGGTGATGGAGTTCAGCGAGTTTGTCCACAACTTCGGATTTACCCTGAATGTAAAAAAAGGTAGAGGTGAAGGTAGAGGCATAACACCTATGGCTTATAGGAAGCTTCTGGAGGATATTAAGGACAGGCCGGAGGAGAAGATGATTAATACAGTCATGCTCCGATCCATGAAGCAGGCCAGATACTCAGCGGAGAATATAGGACACTTCGGCCTGGCTGCCGAGTTCTATACCCATTTTACATCTCCTATAAGGCGTTATCCCGACCTGA
>JACQYJ010000149.1 GCA_016208525.1 Deltaproteobacteria bacterium
GGGCTACCCTGCGTGGTTGCCCCTGGGTGGCCACATAGGGCCACCCCTACAAAGGGGGAACTTTAGAGGAAGGAGAGGGGACTGTTTTTGTTTCCGATTTATTAAGGTAATGAGGAATTCTGCGTGAGGAAAACGGAATACATTATCAGAATAGGTCCTTCCGACAGGTACAGACATTTACACACTAAAGAAGGGGGAAAGGTTGTATTTTTCAGGGTCCAGCTTGAAACAAGGATTGAAGATAAATGGTTTGCGGTTGTCAGGTACGATACTGCACATGGTTTTGCCCATAGGGACATTTTGACGATAAAAGGGGATATAAAGAAAACACCTCTATTTAACCAGGATTACAACGACGCACTGACTTTTGCCGAAGAGGATTTAAAGTCCAACTGGGAATATTATAAAAAGAGGTTTTTGGAGGAGAAAAATGGCTAAAGAAAAAAAAATGATAGAACGGAACATTGAGATTACTGCGGAGTTTAGCCGGTACCTGTTCGAGCATCCAGAAATTGAAGATAAAATCTCTATGGAGTCAGAGATTGTACTATTGCCGGAATTTGATAAGGAATTAAAGGAGTTTAATCTTGGGTTGGGTAAGGATATGGAGGCTGAAGGTAGTAAGGTAGTATATATATCAATTAAAGATATTCGTCCTAAAGCCTTATCCAGAATAGAGCACATAGAATTACTTGCCGCATAGATAATATCCTGGGTGAGGTTATACAGGGGTATAGGGTTATAGAGGTGAGTATGCCAGAAGCCGCTTTAGCAAAAAAGAGATATACATACGAGGATTACCTGAAGACTCCAGATGATGAGAGGTATGAACTTATTGAGGGGGACTTGTTTATGACTCCATCGCCAAAGACTGATCATCAAAGGATTTCAAGAGAGCTGGAATACAGAATGGTGAAATTTGCCAAGGAGAATGACCTTGGTGAGGTATTTGACGCCCCTTATGATGTATATTTCGATGAAGAGGATGTGGTTCAGCCGGACATATTGTTTGTTTCTAAGGAGAGGCTGGGCATTATAGGTGAGAAGAACATTCAGGGCGCTCCTGACCTTATAGTAGAGATTTTGTCGGAGGGAACTGCGTATCGTGATGCTATTCAGAAAAAGGTGCTTTATGCGAGACATGGGGTTCAGGAATACTGGATAGTTGCTCCGAAAGAGAAGATGATAGAGTTATATGAACCAAAGGATGGAATATATCATCTCATAAAGACATGCCTTCACGATGATATTCTCGAATCCCATGTATTAAAAGGTTTCAAGGTTGTTTTGAAAGAGATTTTCTGATACCAAGTTCGCATTCAAATAAGGATTTTGAATGCTCAGGTATAATACCAAGTAAGCTTTCATTCGTCTCAATTGTAGATGTTTGAAAGCAACTTGGTATAAAAATAAGATGAGCCAATGACGGCAGAGCTTAAAGATGATGCGCCTGTTCCACCTGAGATAAACAAATACCTGGCAATCCTCAGTAAAGACCCCGGCTCGATGGTATTCGCGCCGCTGGCGGAGGCTTACAGGAAGGCCGGTATGCTGGATGAGGCGATTGCAGTTGCCAGGGACGGCATGAAACTCCGTCCTGACTATGTGAGCGGGATGGTTGCCCTTGGGAGGGCATATTTTGAAAAGGGCTTGCTGGCCGAGGCCAGAGAGAACCTGGAGAAGGTGCTTGTAATTGTGCCGGACAACATCATTGCAGCAAATCTACTTGAAGAAATAAAGAAGACAGAAGTCAGAAGTCAGAAGTCAGAAGAAACGACAGAGGAAGCAGTTTCGCAAGTAGGGTGGGCTGTGCCCACCGATCAAGGGCTGGAAGAAGAGCCTGAGATAATAGAGGTCACTGAACTGGAAGAGTTGACTGAGCTGACAGAGATAGAGGCCGAAGAAGAACCCGGAGATTTTCAGGTTGAGGAGATAAGTTTTGAGGCCCCGGAACCTGGATTGGGGCCTGTAAAAGAACAGTGGTCAGGCGCCAGTAGCCAGGGGCCGGAAAAGCTGGAACCTGACACTTGGAACCTGGAACCTGAAGAAGAACCTGAAGCGCTGTCCAGAAGCCCGGAGGTAGAGGAGAAAGAGGCAAGACGAAGGAAGGAAATAACCACAGAGACAATTGCCGACCTTTATATAAAGCAGGGATATTTTGACAAAGCCATTGACATATACAAGACCCTATATGATGCTGACCCTGGAAATGATAATATTAAGAGGAAACTTGATGAACTCAAGATGCAGGCGGCAGGTGTCAGGGGCCAGGGGTCAGGAAAGCTGGAACCTGAAACCTGGAAGCTGGAACCTGAAAAAGAACCTGTGGCGGTAGAGGATGAGAATATTGAGAACATAAAGAAGCTGGGATCATGGCTTAAGACAATTCAGAGCGAGAGGCGGAAGGGCTGATGGAATTTAAGGAGATATTGAGAGAGCTTGTTGAACGGGTAGACGGAGCAAGGGCAGCAATTCTCATGGGATATGACGGCATTGCCATAGACGAATACCGCAAAGAAGGTGTTGACACAGATATCCAGCTCATAGGGATTGAATATTCAAGTGTACTCAAGGAAATGAAGCGCGCATCTGAGATCCTTGAAGCAGGGGAAGTGGCAGAGGTTTCAATCGTTACAGGGAAAGGCATGGTTGTTGTCAGGGGCGTTACTGATGAATATTTCATTATGGTCAGCCTCACTGTTGAGGGTAATCTTGGAAAGGCGAGGTACCTGATGAAGACGGCCTCTCCGAAGCTTAAAGAACTGTTATAAAAAATATCTGTTGTTGCATATATCTATATTAATCATAGCAAATCAGTATTTATCTGTGTCTAAAATCCCTTCAAAAAAACCTTGCAAATAGGAATCTAAGATGGTAATAAATAACTTTTCCAGCCTCAAGGATGTCATGAGGTCGGCACGATGTGATGCCATCCTGATCACTTGCATCGAAAATATCCGTTATTTAACCGGGTTTACCGGTTCAAGCGGTGTTTTACTGATAACCGATAATGGAGGGATATTCTTTACCGATTCCCGATATACTGAACAGGCCGGCAAGGAGGTAAAGGGAAAGGTAAAGATAAGGGAATACAAGAAACAGGTCCCTGAGTTGTCTGCCGCTGTTATCGGCGCAAGGTTGAAAAAAGTAGGGTTTGAGGATTCGGATTTAACGTTTCAAGTATATCAGGCGCTCAAGAAGGAGCTTAAAGGGGTAAAGCTGGCGCCCTTGAAAGACAGGCTCACTCTATTGAGAGGTGTGAAGTCAAAGGGTGAACTCAGGCTTATATCAGGGGCTGTTGATATTGCTTATAAGGCATTTGAAAAACTCCTCCCCTCTGTAAAACCAGGCAAGAGGGAGGATGATCTCGCTGTAGAGCTGGAATACCTGATGAGGAAGGGAGGCGCAGAGGGCCTGTCCTTTGATGTGATTGTGGCGTCAGGGGGACGTTCTGCCTTGCCTCACGGAAGGGCAGGCGATAGACTCTTGAAAATGGGAGACCCTGTTGTCATAGACTTCGGGGCCAGATATAAAGGGTATCACTCCGACGAAACGATTACGCTCTTTATCGGGAAGGCGAGCGAGAGGCTTGCGAGGATTTACCATACAGTTAAAGAAGCCCATGACAGGGCTATTGACGTAGTGAGGCCTGGTGTAAGGTTTTCAGATATAGATAAGGCCGCGAGGTGGTTTATAAAAAAAGCTGGTTATGGGGACTATTTTGGGCATGGGACAGGCCACGGCGTGGGACTCAATGTACACGAGGGGCCGTCAATAAGCCCAAATTCAAAAGGTGTAGCTGAGGAAGGGATGGTATTTACCATCGAGCCAGGAATATATATACCGAAGGCAGGAGGGGTAAGGATAGAGGATATGGTTGTCGTTACAAAGAATGGGTGCAGGGTTTTGACGAGGATACCGAAAGAGATGACAATAATTTAACTTTACGCAAAGATGTAAAGAAAGGCATTAGACACAGATAAAAACAGATAACTTATGATTTGCACAGTGAAAATCATCTTAAAATCAGTGTAAATCTATGTCAAAAGACCTTTGCGACCTTTGCGCCTTTGCGAGAAAAAAGAGGAGAAAGTATGCCTTCAACAGCGGAATTCAAAAATGGATTAAAGATAGAGCTTGATGGAGAACCTTTTACTATAGTGGAGTTCCAGCATGTAAAGCCGGGGAAGGGCGGGGCTTTTGTGCGGACGAAACTGAAGGCGTTAAAGAGCGGAAAGGTCATAGAAAGGACATTCCGCTCCGGTGAGAAAGTGGACAAGCCTGATGTAGAGGAAAAAAAGATGCAGTTTCTTTATGAGGCAGGCGGCAGCTACCATTTCATGGATGTGGAGAGCTACGAGCAGTTCCAGTTTTCCAGGGATCAGATAGGGGATGGGGTAGGCTTCCTCAAGGAGGAAACGGTGGTGGCTGTGCTTTTTCACAACCAGAAGGCCATAGGCGTCGAGCTGCCGAACTTTGTTGAGATCGAAATAGCAGAAACAGACCCTGGATTGCGTGGCGATACTGTCTCCGGCAGCGGAAAGCCCGCTAAATTACAGACCGGCGCAATTGTCCAGGTACCGCTCTTTGTAAATATCGGAGATGTTATAAAGGTGGATACAAGGACAGGGGCGTATATAGAAAGGGTAAAATAATGTAGAAACGGGCCTTCAGGCCTGTTAACATGGCTGAAGCCATGTTTCTACGACTTAAATTAAGTGGTCAGGGTTCAGTGGCCAGTGGCCGGTTTTACTGACCACCGACTTCTGACAACTGACCACTGGTTTTATGCCGGCTCTATCGTAAACAGCGGTTCGCCATACTCCACAGGCTTCGCATTTTCAACCAGTATTGACACGAGCTTACCGGAACACTCCGCCTCTATCTCATTCATAAGCTTCATCGCCTCTATTATGCAAAGGGTCTGCCCTTTGGTAACAAGACCACCCACCTCAACAAATGGGGGGGCATCCGGGGCAGGTGTGAGATAAAATGTCCCAACCATTGGGGAACCTATGGTCTTCAGCTTTGGAGACTCTTTTTCCAGCGGTTTTTCAACCCTTGCAGGAGACGAAGCGGACTGTGCCTCAACCTCGCGAGGCAGCATTTGAACCTGGCTTAAAGGAATAACAGGGTAGTTCCCGCCCCTCTTAACCCTTACCTTTACCACTTCCTGTTCGACCTCTATCTCAGTAACATCGGTGCCTTCCAAGACCTTTATTATCTGCTTTATATCCTTAAGATCCATTTTTACCTCCGGTTTTAACCGTAGAGACATGGCTTCAGCCATGTTA
>JACQYJ010000066.1 GCA_016208525.1 Deltaproteobacteria bacterium
ATCCGCAGCGGGCCTTTTCGGCCTCATCCTCCTGATAGCTGTCGTATCACTCTTCTTTGGAGACGGGTTTGGAAAGGACAAGGTCGCGGTTGTAACGGTAAAAGGGATAATTACAGACTCCAGGTCCGTTATAGAACAGCTCCACGAAGCTGATAAAAGCCCGGATGTAAAGGCGATAGTCATCCGGGTAAACAGTCCGGGCGGCGGTGTGGGGGCCTCTCAGGAGATATACAGGGAGGTTTCAAAGGTAAAGGACAAAAAAATCGTCGTCTCCATGGGCTCCGTTGCAGCATCAGGAGGCTACTACATCGCGTGTGGCGTTGATAAGATATATGCAAATCCAGGTACCCTTACCGGGAGTATCGGCGTCCTGATGGAGTTTGCCAACTTTGAAGAGTTGTTCGGAAAGATAGGGCTTAAGGGTTATGTAGTTAAGAGTGGGGAGTTTAAAGACATCGGTTCCCCCCTGCGACCCATGTCCGACCCGGAAAGAGAACTATTGCAGGGAGTAATAGACAATACATACAAACAGTTTGTGGGGGTCGTTGCAAAAGGGAGGAAACTCCCGGAGGATTACGTAAAAGGGCTCGCAGACGGCCGCATATTCACGGGGGAACAGGCGAAAGATCTGAAGCTGGTTGATGAACTTGGCAACCTTGAGGATGCTGTAGACGGAGTATCAAGGATGGCAGGGATAAAGGGTAAACCATATATCAAGTTTATGGAAAAGAAGAAATTTTCCGTCTTTAACCTCTTTCTCGGAGAAGAGGCAGACTCCATGTTCAACGCCTTTAATAACCAGATGTTCGGCCTGAACTATCTCTTCATACCTGGAAAGACCTATTTCCGAATGAACTAATTTATGCCTACCGATGCCCATTTGCGCGGGTATATTCATAGGTAAGATTATACGCCTGCATTTGGTTATTCGCGTCTAACAGCTCAGGGTATACATAGTCTTCCCGTAATGGCAAGTTCCCCCTCACCCCCTCCCGCAAGGGGAGGGGAAATACTCTACCCACTCAAAATGAGAAAGAGCCTAAAAGACCTTATGTTTTTACCATTATGCTATTCGTGGGTCAACAATAAAGGAGTTATCGAAATGAGGTTCGTAGTGGGAATGGAAAAAAGTTACTTCTACTGATCTTTGGATCCAAACTTTTTCTCTGTCCCGTCCAGGAGTCGTTTTATATTTTCGAGGTGTCTGAAGATGACCAGGATGGATATAAGGCTTGCGAGAAGTAGAAAGGGGAATGGCTTCATGGTCAAGTAAACCGCTATAGGGATGACAGCAGCAGCAACAACGGAGGCGGCGGATACATATCGGGATACGGCAAATACAATGATAAAGGCAAGAAGGCCTATGCCTGTTGCCAGTGGAGATGTCACAAGGAAGACGCCAAGGGCGGTTGCCACTCCCTTTCCTCCCTTGAATTCCAGGAATATCGAATATACATGGCCAAGGAAGGCCGACAACCCCACAAGGGCTGTCCAGTAATCTGAATCAAGAAGGAAGATGGCCATGACGGTTGGAACGACGCCCTTTATAACGTCTCCCACAAGGGTAATTGCCCCGAACTTCTTGCCCATAGCCCTCGTTACGTTGGTAGCGCCTATGTTGCCGCTGCCGACATTTCTCAGGTCTACATCCCCGAAGTATTTTGCCAATATCACGCCTGTCGGTATAGAGCCGATAAAATATGAGATTATGGAAAGGAATATGGCTGGAAGAAAGATGGCAGACTCCGAGTTAACCAAGTGCGGAATTCGGACTGCGGAGTTCGGAATTGAATTCAGTTATTCCGCATTCTGCATTCTACACTCTGCATTTGAATGGTCGGGGCGAGAGGATTTGAACCTCCGACTCCCTGCTCCCGAAGCAGGTACGCTACCAGGCTGCGCCACGCCCCGATGATAAGAAATTCTAAAGTTAAAACCGGTTAAAGTCAAGGAGAAATAGCCTCTGGTCATGCTATTTGGAAAGGATTACGCAGCCAAACGTTTCATCTCCTCTATAGTCTTCTTGTAATCCTTACTCCCGAAGACGGCGGAGCCTGCAACGAACGAATCTGCCCCGGCCCCGGAGATGCCGGCAATATTATCAAGGGTCACACCGCCATCAACCTCAAGCTCGACCTTTAACCCTCTATCATTAATAATCCGCCGCATTTCCGCGATCTTTGGAAGCATGGTCTTAATAAATTTCTGCCCCCCGAATCCAGGGTTCACGGTCATCAACAGAATCAGGTCAACATCCTCAAGGCTATGTTCTATAAGTGAAAGCGGAGTTGAGGGGTTCATAGACACACCGGCCCTCTTTCCCTGTTCTTTTATAAATCCTATGGTCCTGTGAAGGTGGATGCAAGCCTCTGCATGGACGGTTATTATGTCGCTCCCCGCCTTTGCAAAGTCGGATATATACCTGTCCGGTTCCGATATCATAAGGTGGACATCCAGGGGCAGTTTCGTCACCTTCCTGATAGCTGCAACCACAGGGGAACCTATGGTGATATTAGGGACAAAGTGGCCGTCCATCACATCCACATGGATATAGTCGGCTCCGGCCTCCTCTACGGCCTTTATCTCTTCACCAAGCCGTGAGAAATCAGCGGAAAGTATTGATGGCGCTATCTTCTTATTCATAGGTTTTAACTTTACCAAAACTGCCCAAAAAAATCACCATATTATTTCGGATTGCTTAATGCAGAGGTCAGCTCTTTTGTAAAAAGGGTAGGGGGAGATTTTTGGTAACTTTACGACAAGGCACAAACCTGATAAGATATCCAAAAAGAAAATGAGGTGAAATAATGACACAA
>JACQYJ010000067.1 GCA_016208525.1 Deltaproteobacteria bacterium
CCACAGAGACCATAGAGATAAATTTTGAGTATAAAACCCTTTTAAAACCCTTTTCTTCTCTGTATCCTCGTGATTTTGACTTTAAAAATTATGGGTTTTTAAAAGTCATCTTTTGAGTGCACAGAGAAAAGATTTAAAAGAAGAGCATCTTGCAAAAGTCCTTAACCACAGAGGACACCGAGAAAAGATGAGAGGCACAGAGGACAAAATTATAATATTTAACCTAAAAACGGCAGTTGGCCACGGACAAATACGGACAAAACCTTATCAAATAAACATTTAAACATTATGAGCAGTTCACCCAAAAGGTGATTCTAATGCTTGTCGAAAAATATTTTAATTACTTGCTCTTAGTCCGTGAAAGTCAGCGGCATATACTTTTTTTAGTTTTAAGAAAACCTCTGTGTTTCTCTGATTAATCTCTGTGAACTCTGTGGTTCAAATAGTTTTGCAATTGCCTCAAGTATCCCCATGATCAATATCACCCCTGCCATATCCATTGACGAAGGCGAGATATCTCTCCAGTTTGTCCGGGCCTCGGGACCGGGCGGCCAGAACGTGAACAAGGTCTCCTCGGCCGTCCAGCTCCGCTTCGATGTCGGCAATTCTCCATCTTTGCCGGGTGAAGTCCGCGCGCGGCTCATCCGCCTGGCAGGGAGGCGCATCACCCAGGACGGCATCCTCATCATTGAGGCGCGACAGCATCGCACCCAGGAGAGGAACCGTGTTGATGCCATAGAGCGTCTGGTTGAGCTGATCCGCAAGGCAACTGAAAAGCCGAAGCCGAGAAAAAAGACGAGGCCTGCACTTGCTGCCAAAGAGCGCAGGATAGAGGGGAAAAAGCAGAGAGGCGTGATCAAAAAGATGCGTAAGGCTGTGGAGGTTTCATGAGGTTCGGCAATCTCGAACTCTTCTCCCTATCGGATGGGAAGTGTCGGGCATAGAGTAAGCCGTTACAGTTCCACCTGCATACCGAGTTCAACCACTCTTCCGGGCGGAATCCCAAAGAATGCCGTAGCATCAAGGGCGTTACGGGACATGAACGCAAAGAGCTTCATCCTCCAGCGCGGCATTCCTGTTTTGCCTCTGGCGATAAGTGTTTCCCTTCCAAGGTAGAAGGTGGTCACCGCCATCCTGAAGTCCAGGCCATCATGCCCCTTGCAGCCTTCCAGCAGTTCAGGGATGTTGGGAGTTTCCATGAAGCCGTATCTGGCAGCGATCCTGAAGAAACCTGTTCCCAGCGCCTTAAACTGGAGGCGCTCTCTTGCGTCAACTTTTGGTATCTCCTCGGTCAGAACCGACAGAAGAATAACCTGTTTATGCAGGACCTTGTTATGTTTGAGGTGGTGGAGCAGGACTGTGGGGACACCCTCCAGGTTCCCGGTCATAAAGACAGCAGTCCCCGGCACGCGCTCAATGCCGGATATGGAAGTATCCCTAAGGAAAAGGTCCATGGGCATAGACCTAGAACTCAGGCTTTCTGTGAGCAGCTTGCGCCCTCTCTTCCATGTTGCCATGCAGGTGTAAATGACTGCTGCAACAACTACAGGGAACCACCCTCCATGTATAAATTTGATCAGGTTTGCCAAAAAGAACGGTATCTCTATAAGCAGGAAAAGGCACATCAGGGAAGCGGCCAGGGGATTGCTCCATTTCCATTTTTCAGTGGCTACATAGTAGAAGAGGATGGTGGTTATAATCATAGTGCCGACTACAGCCATCCCGTAAGCCGCCGCAAGGTTGGAGGATTTCTGAAAAAATAGAACAAGCGCTATGCAAGCCACCATCAGGAAGGCGTTTACCTCAGGGATATATATCTGGCCGGCTGTTACTTCGGATGTATGCCCGATAGTAACACGGGGCAGGTATCCAAGCTGAACGGCCTGGCGGGTGAGGGAAAATGAGCCTGAGATGAGGGCCTGGGAAGCAACAACAGTGGCGAGGCTGGCTATAACTATCATCGGATACAGTCCCCATGACGGCGCCAGCTCATAAAAAGGGTTTTGTACTGCTTCAGGGTGTGAAAGGAGCAGCGCCCCCTGCCCGAAGTAGTTGAGAGCTAATGCCGGGAACACGATGAGGAACCATCCGAAACGTATAGGTTTGACGCCAAAATGTCCCATGTCTGCATAAAGGGCCTCTGTTCCAGTAATTACTAGAACTACGGACCCCAACACTAACAGAGAAGCTATCCCGTTCTGGATAAAAAACTCAATTGCATAATATGGATTTATTGCGTCAATGACCTGTGGATGGTTTATTATTCCTCCCAGACCTGTAGCTGCTATAGTTATGAACCATACCAGGGTTATGGGGCCGAAAATTGCTCCAATCCCCTCGGTTCCGCGGTGCTGGAAGAGGAAGAGAGGGATAAGAATGGCTATTGTGATGGGTACTACGAAATGAGAGAAGGCCGGTGTTGCAACTTCGAGTCCTTCTACTGCGCTTAATACAGAAATGGCCGGTGTAATTAACCCTTCACCATATAAAAGGGAACATCCGAAAAGTCCTAATGCGATCAGCATGGCGCGTCTGCGCAGAGTTGGCGCTCCAAGGGGTGTCAGTATGGCCAGCAGGGCAAGGATGCCTCCCTCCCCCCTGTTGTCCGCCCGCATGATAAATGTCAAATACTTGATGACTACAACGAAGATGAGCACCCAGAATATTATAGACAAAACTCCCAGGACGTTGGCAGGCGATGCCGCTATGGAATGAGGACCTGTAAAGGCCTCTTTCATGGCATAAAGAGGGCTTGTCCCTATGTCTCCGAATACCACGCCCAGAGCTCCGAGGGCAAGGGCATAAAGTTGTTTACGGTCGCCTTGGGTTGGATTATCTTGTTGTTGGGACATTTCCGCAGATCTCCTGCACGTGTGGCGCTGTTGCAGCTCTTACGTCAGTTCTGACGCATTCCGCAGAATATATCATAATTAGAATTACATGTCGTAAAAATTTTCATGTCGCCTCATTATCCATGGCTCCGCAAGGTATAGAGCAGATATACATTGATAATATACGCCAAAAGTAAGGCAATGGCGTCCCAGCCGAGGCGCAGGAACGCCTTCTTCTCAAGCCTGTATTCAAGGCTCACAATGGCAATCCCCGTCATTACTACTGCTACAAATCCTGTAACAGCGTGGTTCGTTGAGACATGAGATAGTATGGGACCTTTTGTATAAAAGATATCGTCAATAGCCAGGATAAAGATATTGAATATATTGCTTCCGAAAAGGTTGGCTATGGCCATATCCGTTGCGCCTATTTTTAATGCCGATATGGATACAACCAGTTCCGGGAGAGATGTCGTCAAGGCTATGAATATGCTTCCGATGAAGCTCCTTCCAAGCCCTGTTGCCTCAGCAAGCCTGTCGCCTATAAAAGGGAGCCAGGCGGCTGCGCCGATGATTATCAGTGCGTTAAAAACGTATTTAGTTACCGCCTCTTTTGTTGAAATATGCTCGTATTGAAGGGCTTCGGCCATCTCTTCCACGAACTCCTTTATTTTTCTCTTCTCAAAGAGGAACAGGCCCCTTATGCCTATCAGATAGATCATAATTATTACAGGGGTATATATGCCGATATGCCAGATGGCCGGTATACCTGCATTGGATAGTATGGAAATGCTTGCAATCCCGATAAGTACGACCCCGAACCCCGCAGAGAGGATATGTCCGTGCTCAGCCTTGGAGAATATCGGTTTAGTACCGTGGAGGATGTCCATCAGGGCTATAATGGAGAGATTGAAAACGCAGCTACCCATGATGTCGCCTAATGCGATATTAGGCACATTAGCAAAGGCAACGGAACTTATTCCCGTAATAAGCTCCGGCAGGGAGGTCACGCTTGCCATAAGGACAAGGCCTATCCAGGCCCTCCCAAGTCCGCTCTTTTCTGCAATGATATCACCGTAGCGAGAAAGATTCGTCCCGCAAAGGACTATGACAGTAGAGCAGAGGATGAATTGGAGCCAAATTACAAGCATATTTTAAATATAGCATTTTATCCGGCTACCAGCCACCAGCAACCTATGCCCCCCGGGGAGAGGAGTCAAATCTTTTGATTTGACAAATAGCTCCTAAATCCTGCAATCGAACCACAGAGCACTGAGGAAACCCTTTAACCCAAATAATGCAATTAACCACAGAGACACGGAGTCACAGAGAAATCTCTAAAAAAATTTTATGCAGAATCAAAAAGGCTTCTTTCTCAGTGTCTCTGTGCCTGGTTTATTGTTGTCAAGCCTTTTTTAAGTTAGGTTCTTTTTTTATAGAGCTCCTTAGTTTGTCATTCCCG
>JACQYJ010000172.1 GCA_016208525.1 Deltaproteobacteria bacterium
AAAATATCGAGTGTGGGCAAGCGTTATTCCCTGCATTATCTTAGATATACTCCCTTTTTCTCCTGCTTCTATCAAAAGGTGGACATGGTTGCCCATGAGTGCATAGCTATAAAGTTTAAATCCATGCAGTGGCCGAGTCGGCGGTGATAGGTTACCCCCATGAGATAAAAGGGGAAGGGATATATGCATTCGTCGTGCTAAAGGATGTAGTGAAGCCTTCCGATGCCCTGAAAAAGGAACTTGAAGGGCATGTAAGGTCGCTTATAGGGCCCATTGCCAAGCCTGACAAACTACAGTTTGCTCAGGGACTCCCGAAGACCAGGAGCGGGAAGATAATGCGCCGCATACTTCGCAAAATAGCCAGCGGACACATTGAGGAGGTTGGAGATATATCTACCCTTGCTGACCCCTCGGTGGTGGAGTTGCTGTTGAAGGAAAGGCTATAAGTGAAAACTTTATAGGGGGGCAGGTGGAGATTTAAAGACCGCCCTCCCCGCACTATCTGCAACAACAACGTTGATTTCCTGATTTCTCATCCCGGTATCGCAGCCAACCTGAAGCTGGAGGTTGTTCCTTGTTGTTGCCTTACTCAATCCAGTCTCTTTATCCCTCCCCCGTTCTACCAAGGCCGATACTTCTTTCCCTACAAACCTGCCCATAAACTCTCTCTTCTTTTCCTCTGACAACTCCCTGAGCAGTTCACACCTTTTCTTTATGGTATCTGGATGGAGATGGTTTAAAAACAGGGCTGCTGGCGTCCCCTTCCTTTTTGAGTATGGGAATACGTGCAGATAGCTCACAGGAAGCCTCTTCAGCAGGTTGTAGGTGTTTAAAAACTCCCCCTCCCCTTCCCCAGGGAACCCCACAATAACATCCGCGCCAGTCCCGACATCCGCAACCTTGCTGACAACCTTTTCGATGACCGATGCAAAGAACGAGGAGGTGTACCTCCTGTTCATGGCCTTGAGGATATTATCGTCTCCGCTCTGTAAAGGTATGTGGAGGTGATTGCAGACAGCAGAAGAGGTTGAAAGAAACTCTATGAATTCGTCTGTAATCTCGGCAGGCTCCAGAGAACTTATCCTAACTCTGAGCTTCGGGAACTCCTTATCAATTGCTCTTGCCAGAGACAACAGGTCTGTCGCCGGACTCAGATCTTCACCGTAATATCCGAGATGGATGCCGGTAAGGACAACCTCCCTGTATCTCTCGTCAACAAGCCTTTTAAGGCCGTCCATTACCTCGGCCAGCTTGACGCTCCTGCTCCCCCCTCTGGCATAAGGGACGATGCAATATGAGCAGAAGGCGTGACACCCCTCCTGAATTTTCAAGAAGGCCCTTGTATGCCCGGAGAATGTTGACACTTTAAAACCTTTTACTTCTATTTCTTTGAAGACATCGGTTGTGATTATCTTGTCTTGTAGGGGCATCCCTTGTGGGTGCCCTGTTTGGGCAGGTACAAGACCCGCCCCTACATCTGACCCCAGAATTCTTGCTATGTCAAACTTCCCGGTATTCCCTATGACATAATCAACACCCTCAATCTTAGCGACCTCTTCAGGGCTCACCTGGGCATAGCAACCGGCAACAATGACCTTCGCGTCTGGGTTTTGTCTCCTGGCCCGTCTTATAAGCTGCCTTGACTGGAAATCGCTTTTATGGGTAACCGTGCAGGTATTAATGATATATACATCTGCCTGATCAGAAAAATCGGTAAGGCGGAACTCTCCATGTCTCAGGGACTCTTCCATTACTGCGGAATCTAACTGGTTTGTCTTGCATCCAAGGGTTGTAATCGCAACGGTCTTCATCAGAAGTTTACAGTCTTATCTTAACCCGATCCTGGTAAGTATGATGCCAAGATACCTGTTCAGCGGGCTTTGTCTCTTTAAAAGGGGAAGTACCGGGGGTTTCCTCATTCCGAGCCCAACCAGTTCAGCGACTATCTCACTATTTTCTTTATGGGTCAGGCCTTCTCTTAATAGCCGCATTGCCTCAGTTTTTTGTCCGTTCAGGATATATACCCTGCCGAGGTTGAGATAGTGGACCGGCTTTTCAGGCTCTTCCTTCAATGCCTCTTCGCATAGAGATATCGCCTTCTTGAACTGTCCCCGCTCCCGAGCTATACAAAAGGCAAGGTAAGAGCGGTTTATCGGGTTATTATCCAACTGTGTTGCCTTCTCAAAAAAGACAAGGGCAGAGACCATATCCCCGTTCTTGATGGCCTCAACACCTTTAGTAAATAGCTTCTCTGCCTCGTTCACTTAGACCTCAGCAAAATAGTTTCTGTTTACCCACATAGATGACCTTATAACATAGTTCACATTTTTTTATCAAGCACAAGATGCTTACGCCTGAGATAGAACCATGCGTTAAATCCACATAACAATGACGTCAAGATAGCTATTAAATGACGAGGAAGTTCAATGTATATCATCTTTTCCATGTAATAGATGATGAATGACCCCGTATAATCAGATGCAGGGTCGTGTCTTGCCCTGGCCCAGACCTCAATATAAGTCAGGGGACAGTAGAAATTAAAGACCTCAATTATAAAAGCAAAGACAAGGCCTGAGAGATGAATAATCCTTACAGCCTTGTTTCTCCTCCCCCAGACTGCGCCAGATATAAGGAACAGTATCCAGAGGAAATGGATCAGGACAACGGCATCTGCAAGTATTCTGTAGAGCATGAATTTCCTTTTTACACCGCAAAGGCGCGAAGGACGCAAAGAAACATCTTTTCACTATATTCCCCTTTGCGCTCTTTGCGTCTCTGCGGTAAATTTAGACTTACAGTTAACATAAAATACTTGCAATCATTACGCCTCTGTCAGATAATTAGCCGGAGTTCCCATGAATCTGCGAGGTAAAATGTCCTTCCATGACCTTAGAGAGTTTATATCATTCCTTGAAAAGCGCAATCTCCTTGTCCGCATAAAGGCAGAGGTAGACCCGAAACTGGAGGTAACGGAGATACTGAACCGTCTTCTGGCTAAAAAGGGGCCAGCCGTTATATTTGAGAATGTGAAGGGCTCAAATATCCCCATTGTGGCCAACCTCTTTGGAACGGTTGAGAGGGCTGCCATGGCCCTTGATACAACCCCGGATGGGCTTACTGAGATAGGCGAGTTCCTTGCATCCGTTAAGCAGCCCAAGCCTCCAAAGGGGATCGTGGATGCAATAAAGAAGCTCCCGTTCTACAAGCATTTGCTTTCCCTGACTCCAAAAACAGTGAGACACGGCGAATGCCAGGAGGCTGTCCTTGAAGGAGATGATGCAGACCTGACCAAGT
>JACQYJ010000173.1:0-5720 GCA_016208525.1 Deltaproteobacteria bacterium
GAACTCTGTGGTTCAAATAGTTTTGCAATTGCCTCCTCTTTTAAATCTTTTCTCTGTGGTCTCTGTGGTTTGCAGTTTTTAGATGGTAATAGAATTGAAGATGGTGGTGGAAATGTGTTGGAATTTTAATGGGGATACTTATGCGCCGGTTTTATATTGAAGAGAGGCTGGGTGTTGGTGTCAAGGCAGAGATAAAGGGCGCCGAGGTCAGGCATATCAAAGACGTCCTTCGGCTTAAGGGAGGCGACCAAGTTGTCCTGTTTGACGGTAGCGGGATGGAGTTTGAAGGAAGGATAAACGGATTCAGTAAGGACGGGGTTACAGTTGATATAACGGAGGGGAGGAAGGGGGCCACGGAGTCTCCTGTTGAGATCATCCTGGCCCAGGGAATTCCAAAGTCAGACAAGATGGACCTGATCGTGCAGAAGAGCGCTGAGCTTGGGGTTTCAAGGATTGTCCCTATTTATACCGAGAGGGTCGTCCCCATGTCTTTCAGCGCCAACAAGATTGAACGGTGGCGGAGGATTGCCGTTGAGGCGTGCAAGCAGTCAGGGAGGGTAAAGGTTCCAGTCATTTCCGATCCGGTTAGTTTTGATCTATTTTTGAAAGATGCCGATCCGTCATCTTTAAGGCTGATACCGTGGGAAGGTGAAAAGGAGGCCTCACTGAAAAAAGTCCTCCCAATTACTTTAAGAAACAGTAAGGTCACTTTTATAGTGGGCTCGGAGGGCGGGCTGACCAACTCTGAAATAGTGATTGCAAAGGGGTACGGTTTTATCCCTGTCTCTCTCGGAAGGCGGATACTGAGGACAGAGACGGTCCCCCTCGTACTCCTCTCGATAATTCAACACATATATGGCGACCTTGGCTGATACAGTCAATCCACTTATCCCTTCCTCAGCTTCCTCACATCCCCTACCCTTATTGTTACCTTCCGGGAGTCCAGGTATTCCAGAAGAGGTATGGCGAACTTCCTTGACAGGCCTGTCATCTCCTTGAAATCTGGTGGCGTCAAAGCGCTCTTCTTGGCAAAGAACGCCAGGATAGTTGCAGTCAGGCCGTCTATGGAGTCTTTTGAAAAGAAAAACTCCTTTATCTTTACCAGCCGCCCCTCTTTTACAAGGAGATTTGCTATATCCAGCGCCTCTTTTTCTTTTGCCTTTTGCATTTCCTGACCCCTGACGTTCAGCCTTTCCAGCAGCTCGGTAAGGGTGGGCGGTGTAAGGCCGGCCTCTATATAAATCTTTTCTATCCTCTCTTTCGTCTCTCCCCCTGATGCCTTGTGCGAGGCGAGTCTCAGGGTATCCTTTTCCGCGACTATTTGCCGGTCCCTGCTAAGGCTATCTATAACAGCATCCATAACCTTTTGAGAAATCCTGAGCCTTGTCCTTGCCTCCTCAGTCAGGAGACCGGCCTTCATAGCCTCTTTCTTGTGGAATGACCCTATGAGTTCCATGAGAGAGTTTTTCAAGGCGTTAAATGCCTCAGCAGATATCACCTTTCCATCTATCTTTAAGATAATTTTAGATGAAATAAGCTCGGATATTGAGGGCTCAATGCCCTTTGGGTTGGTATTGAACCTCGCCGACAAGTCGCCAACATCGGTAGAGTTTATCCCGCCCCTCCTGATATGGAGAAGGACCTTTCTCTTCATATCCCCTGAAGAAAGGATATTTAACTCCTCCAGAGCCTCCTTCCTGCTTCTCCTGGGAGGGTCTGCGTCAAGGATAACGCCTCCTCCTATGGTCCCTGCATCCGGCGACCTAAGGACAAACATGTCTCCATGCACGGCCACAATGGGCTCTCTAAGGCCGACCCTGGCAAATCCGCTCTCTCCCGGTCTTATCTCCTTTGAATTCAGGAGGATGATAGTCGCCATAGATGATGCTGAATAGATATGGAGCATCCGCTCTGCTTCGTTCTTAAGAGGCCTTGGGGTCGTCGGCAATAATGATATTTCCGCCTCAACAGTCATTCTGGTCTTCAAACTTCCCGGAGAGGTAACGGTGTCCCCGCGGTTGACCATATCCCTTTCTATCCCCTGAAGGTTTATGGCAACCCTTGAACCGGCGACCCCTTCCTCCACCTGCCTGCCATGGATCTGGACCCCTCTTACTCTTGTCTTTATGTTTTTGGGTAAAAGCTCAACCTCATCTCCAACACTTACCTTTCCTGAAACGAGTGTCCCGGTTACAACCGTTCCAAACCCCTTTATGGTAAAGGACCTGTCAACCGGCAGCCTCAATACCTCCCCACTCTTCGTTTGTTTTATAGATTTGGCGATGGAGTCTATATTTGTGATAAGCTCCTGAATCCCCTTTCCTGTGACGGACGAGACAGGGACAACGGGGGCGACCTCAAGGAAGCCTCCTTTAAGAAAACCTTTTATATCTTCGATGGTAGCATTAAGCCATTCGTCATCAACCATGTCAGCCTTAGTGACTGCAACAAGGCCGTGCCTTATGCCAAGGAGAGAGCATATCTCCAGGTGCTCCCTGGTCTGGGGCATAACTCCATCGTCTGCAGCAATCACCAGCAGTACCATGTCTATCCCCGCTGCCCCAG
The DNA here is from genome assembly GCA_016208525.1 of Deltaproteobacteria bacterium. Lineage (GTDB taxonomy): Bacteria > Desulfobacterota > JAENJC01 > JAENJC01 > JAENJC01 > JAENJC01. Next base: position 2,566 of record JACQYJ010000173.1, read on the forward strand.
CAACCATATTCCTGACAAACTTCTCATGCCCTGGGACATCTATTATGCTGAGGACCGTGCTTGAGGGGAGGGGCATATAGGCAAAACCAAGGTCAATGGTTATCCCCCTCTCCTTCTCCTCTTTCAGCCTGTCTGTGTCGGTTCCGGTAAGGGCCTTTACAAGAGAGGTCTTCCCGTGGTCAATGTGACCGGCTGTCCCTAAGACGAGATATTCCATAAAGCTAAGATAGCATAATCAAAGGGATTTCAGCAATGAAGAAAAGGTAGTTTCCCCAATACACATTTGCCTCTTAAACTCTTGCAATATGATATCAGGATGATATAATTAATTAATTTTTGATATCAAGCATGATGGTCTCGTAAAAAGTCACAAATCACCCTTCGACAAGCTCAGGGCGAACGGTGGTCTGGTTGAAATCATTGACTTTATTCCGTTCGTGGTGAGCTTGTCGAACCACAGAAAAGACTTTTTACGAGACGATCAAGCATGAAAGACGATAGGAGTGAAAAATGCTTTGGGAAGTAGAGGAATTAAAAAAGTTAAGCGAGATACAGCCGGAAGTTGTCGAGGATGGTCTTAAAGCGCTGTGGGATAAGAAACCTATCCTTCACAAAAAAGTCGTCATAAATGCATATATAGATGGGAAAGTAAACCTGGGCAAGGCGGCAGAGCTTCTTGAAATGTCAAGACTTGAACTCGAGAGAGAGCTGAAAGAAAAAGGTGTTCCTGTCAGACATCTGACTGCCGGAGATGTGGCTGCCGAGGTTGAGGCAATAAAGGAATGGTAGATGCCGTTGTTGATAATACGGTACTCTCAAACTTTGCCTTGATAAAGCGTGAAGATGTACTGATGAAGGTGTTTGATGGAGTTCTTTATACATTTACTGAGGTATTGCAAGAGTTTCAACTCGGTAAAGATAGAGGAATTCTTCCCGATATAGATTGGAGTTGGATAAGAGTTTTAGAGATTGAATCCGAGCAAGAAGAGCATCTTTTTGAACGATTGACTGAACGATTGGGCATGGGTGAGTCTGCCTGTTTGAGTCTTGCGGTTAATCGTAACATAAAGATACTGACAGACGACCTTGATACAAGGAATTATGCACAGCGGCTTGCTGTTCCCGTTTCCGGCACGATAGGGGTGCTTGTCCTTGCTGTAAAGAAAGGGATCATATCATTGGAAGAAGGGAATAAGTCCCTCGTTGAGATGGTTGAAAATGGCTATTATTCGCCATATAACGCTCTTGATGATTTGCTGTAGCTTTCTATTTCCCCCTCTCCAACACCTGCCTCAAGATCGAAGCCGTAAACCTTATGTCGTCCGGGGATTTGCCCTGCGTTACGGTCTATATAGGGGCGAGGAGGTGCTTAATAGGTTAATGAAAGCTTCCTTGGTATTAATGCTTCCGCTTGTCAATAACGTAGCAGCTTTCGTTCGATTTCTTTGCAACCTTCTTCAGTTCGGCCGCCATCTCGGAAACCTTGAAACCGAGGGACAACCCCCATATTAGAAATCAATCCCCGTAGCCGACAAGCCCGCTCCTGGCAGCCCTGTGGGTGGGCTCCGCCCATCATCAGTTTGTAGGGTGCGTCCCACGCACCAACAGGTCTTTGCAGGGGCATGTGTCAAACCGCTTCTACAATTACATCCAGTCCGATAATTCTTCCTGCCCTCCCCAAAAGAGTTAAACGGCTTCTTAGGCTGCATCTTAATTACCAGCCTCAGAGCGGCTAAATATGGCCCGACTTCCCTGACTCACCTGACTTGCTTCATTACCTGCAAATAAAGGGCTGACAAGGCTTTTCGGGATAGGTAAGCAAACGAAGAAAGAGATTGACAAAAGAGCCTTTTCCGTTTACTCTTTGCAACCATTAAACAGCTTTTTGCCACGAAGACACGAAGACACAAAGGGGAATATGAGTTTTACTGCCGTATCAGAAGGTGAAGAACTAATTGCTAATAGAATTGTGGATGCGGCTTTTACAGTACATAAGAGATTGGGGCCTGGGTTACTGGAAAGAATTTATGAAGTATGTTTTTGCCATGAACTGTCAAAGCGGGAATTAAAATATCGGAGACAAGTTGATATTCCAATTGAATACGATGGTATTTTTTTTGATGAGGGATTACGATTAGATGTATTAGTGGAAGAGCTTATCATTTGTGAATTGAAAGCAGTGGACGAAGTGAATCCCGTATGGGAGGCACAACTTCTCAGTCATTTAAAATTGTGTGGTAAACGTCTTGGTTTTCTTATCAATTTCAATGTACCGTTGATTAAAAACTGTATTAAAAGAATCGTTCTTTGATTAAATTGTAAAAACTAAATTTGCCACAAAGGCGCCAAGACACTAAGCCTAACACACTAAAAACAAATGATTTTTCTTTGTGCCTTTGTGTCTTCGTGGCAGAAAAAAGACTTTTTACGGCTTTATCTTTAACTTCGTGTCTTGGTGCCTTAGTGGCAATATTTCTAAATTCTTAAGGGAGGGATAAATGGAAAGGACATTGTCAATCATCAAGCCTGACGGGGTCAAGAAGAACGTCATAGGCGAGGTGATAAAGAGGTTTGAGTCTAACGGGCTGAGGATTGCGGCTATAAAGAAGATACATATCACAAAGTCCCAGGCTGAGGGGTTCTATGCAGTCCACAGGGCAAGGCCGTTCTTCGGGAGCCTTACTGAGTTTATGTCAGAGGGGCCTGTTGTTACTATAGTCCTTGAAGGGAATAATGCCATAGCAAAGAACAGGGAGCTGATGGGAGCAACAAACCCTAAAGACGCTGCCCCTGGAACTATCAGAAAAGATTTTGCCGCAGACATTGAGAGGAACGTAGTCCACGGCTCAGACGGCCCTGAGACCGCTGCCTTTGAGATATCATACTTCTTTAATGCACTGGAAATCTTTTAAAAAAGCGGTCAGCGGTCAGCAGTCTGTGTTAGCTGAATGCTGAAGGCTGATGGCTACCAATGGTAGACATCAAAAACCTCACAGTTGAAGAACTCTCAGCCTTTATCGCGCACCTTGGAGAGAAATAGGGTCAGCGACCATTAGAAAGTCCTGTTCTTGGTTTCAGAGGGCCGCCACCCACTTATTTACTGAGCCCCTGGGATGGATTCTTTAGGACTTTACTGACAAGGACGTTACTGTGCC
>JACQYJ010000173.1:5796-6630 GCA_016208525.1 Deltaproteobacteria bacterium
CCACAAAGCTGATAAAAGAGATTGTAAAGAAGTCTCTTGCAGATGCCGATTACTCTATTGGTTACACTGACCACTTTCGTGTAGAACTGAGAAACGATAAGCTTGATATCAATGACGCCCATTACATTCTTAAGAACGGGATAATTCATGATGTACCGGAATTCGATCCAAAGTATCAAGAGTGGTGTTATAGGGTCGAAGGAAAACCGATTGACTCGAATTCAAAAGTTATCCTGGTGATCACTTTTGTAAGCTCCACAAGGATAAAATTCATTACCATCTTTAAGAAGGGGAAAAAATGAAGTGCGATAAATGCCATAAAGAATGCCGTAAGATAGCGGGAACCCATCATTACACCGAAAGCGGGCTTGATAATGTCTGGCTCCTGAATATGCCAATGTATGAATGTGATTGCGGACATAAGATATTTGAAATACCGGCCTTTATGCAGTTACATGACTTTCTTGCCAAGCTTATTGTGGAAAAACCTCTTGATCTTACGAGGGAAGAGGTAAAGTTTTTAAGGAAGACCCTGCACAAAAGCTCTAAAGAGCTTGCCTCTTTGTTGGAGGTAAGTCCGGTAACAGTGTCGAGGTGGGAGAGCGGGAAGAGCAAGATAAGCCACGCATATCAGTTATTGCTAAAGACCATAGTCTACACTCATTTTAAACACCTGATTGTCGAAAATGCCTTGGAGCAAATGAGGAAGGAAAGAGAGAAAATAGAACGACAGATAAAGAAGAAGACCATTGAGCTGCCGTTGCCGTTTATAGCTCATAAGGCCCTGTTACGATATCGCTATGCCAATGCTTAAAAGCATCCAGTAGATTCTTT
>JACQYJ010000068.1 GCA_016208525.1 Deltaproteobacteria bacterium
AACCCTTTTCTTCTCTGTGTCCTCGTGATTTTGACTTTAAAAATTATGGGTTTTTAAAAGTCACCTTTTGAGTGCACAGAGAAAAGATTTAAATCAAGGTTTTTCTTTTGGTATTAAAGGGTTTCCTCCGTGTGCTCTGTGGTTCGATTGCAGGATTTAGGTCCCAGACCAAATTTGTCAAATAAAGAGAACCGTCCCCTTTACGTCACATGTTTTGACCTTGACAGTTTGTATATCAGTCTATAAATTAAAGTCTATGTCCGAGCGCAACGAATCAACAGAGATTGTCCTTTTTGTCCGTGGAACAGGCGATGATCTTGCCGGGTGGAACAGGAGGAGGATCGTAGACGCCCTGGTAAGGGAGACCGATGTTAACATAGATATCGCCGAAACCATCAGCAGAGAGGTGGAGAGCCAGATCATGAGGAGCGGGATAACCACCATTACCGCCCCCCTTATCCGTGAACTGGTGGACGCGAAGCTCCTTGAAAGGGGTCTCGAAAAGGCGTGGAGGATGCACTCCAGGGTCGGCTTCCCTCTTTATGACGTGGAAGGTATAATCCTTATGCCCAACAGGGAGAACGCGAACATACCTCATTCGCCCGAGGCCACATCCCTGACCCTGGCAGAGGGGATAAAGAAAAACTATGCCCTTGAAAAGGTCTTCTCCGAAAAGGTGGGGAATGCCCACCTGAAGGGTGATATACATATCCACAACATGGGATTCATAGACAGGGCATACAGCTCCTATCAGTCACTGGAATACTTAAAAAAGTTTGGTCTTAATCTTCCCAACTCTCCATCTGCCGCAAAACCTGCAAAGCATCCTGAGGCGCTCCTTGCCCACATGGTCAGGTATGCTGCGGCCCTCCAGACTCAGTTCGCAGGGAGTATTGGATGGGATGCAGTAAACGTATCATTTGCGCCTTATCTCTCAGGTATGGGAGACAGGGAGATTAAGCAGTTTGCCCAGATGTTGATATTCGAGTTCTCCCAGCAGGCCGTAGCCAGGGGCGGGCAGGCTATATTCACCTACCTCTCCCTTCCTCTCAGGATTCCAGTCCATCTCGCTGACATTCTGGCCATCGGACCAGGCGGCTCCGATACAGGAAAGATCTATAAGGATTATGAGGACGACTCCAGGAGGCTGTTGAATGCAATCCTGGAGGTGTATATGGAGGGGGACGGCTCCAGAAAGCCCTTCTTCTTCCCTATCCCTGTGATACAGGTCACGAAGGAGGCCTTTGACGATAATGACCCGATTCTGAGATACACTGCCGAGCTTGCCGCTGAAAAGGGAAACCCTCTATTCCTGTTTGAGAGGGAAGGGGTCTCAAGGGTCCCTGACTACGGGACCGTAAACTTCTCCAGCGGCCCTGGCCGGGACGATGCCTTATCCCCCTGGAAGGTGAGGTATGCCTCTATCCAGAATGTGACCTTAAACCTTCCGAGGGTTGCCTATCTTGCGGAGGGAAGCGATCAACTCCTCTTTGACCACCTGTCAGAACTGGTTTCAACTTCCGTCCAGGCCCATGCTGAAAAGAGGGCATTCGTGGAGAAGCTTCTTTCTCTCGGTGAAAACGGTCCCCTCTCCCTCCTTACCATGAAACTTGACGGTTCACACTATCTGAGGCTTGACAGGGCCACATACCTGATAGGACTCCTCGGCCTGAACGAGCTTGTAAAGGCCCACAAGGGGATGGAGCTTCATGAATCTACGGAGGCGCTGGAGTTCGGGATAAGGGTAGTTGAGATTATTAAAGAGGTTGCATCAAGACTCGGAGAGGAGGAGGGGATCAGGGTTGCCCTCAATCAGACCCCTGCGGAAAGCACATCTTACAGGTTTGCCCGTCTGGATATGAGACACCACCCGGCAAAGGCAGGCAGGACTGTAAAGGGTGAGATAGGGAGAGGGGAGATATACTACACCAACTCCACCCACTTAAGCCCGTCTGCATCAATCTCTCCCCTTGACAAGGCCCGCATGGAGGGCAGGTTTCACAACCTGATAGATGCAAACCCCCTGACAAGCGTATGGCTTGGGGGCTCAAAACCAAAAGCAGAAGAGATTGTGGAGCTGTTAAGGAAGATTCGGGAAGAGACGGACTGCTCCCAGGTCATAATAACCCCTGACTTTACGCGCTGCGAGGAGTGCGGGGCAATCTCCAGGGGACTCCTGGAAAATTGCCCCAAATGCGGCTCTATCGAACTGGACGGGATATGCAGGATAACCAACTACATGAGCAAGGTCTCGAGCTGGAACAAGGGAAAGCTCGGAGAGCTTCACGACCGCTTTAGAACCCAGTTTAAAACCTGAGCAAGCAGCATACGCTTTGTAACTCATACTATTCATCCCAAAAAAAGCATTTAGCCACGGACTTTCACGGATTTGCACTGATATTTCAAAGACTTAAACAAAAACATATACTCACCTTTTGGGTAACATCATTATAAACAGTAACTGTTGGTTTTATCTGCCTTTATCCGTGTTCATCCGTGGCCAACTGCCGTTTTTAGGTTCATAGCTTCACCACTGCGTGTTCTGTTGTACTTTATTATTTTCCTTTCTGCGGAATATGCTTCAGCTTCTTTGTGCCATTGTAAAGGTTGTCTTTTCTGAACTCCTGGATATCCTGAATCTCTTTTTTGTGAATCGCCTCATCTGCCACCAACTCTGCCTCATCCACCAGCTTCTCGAATCCTTCCTTTTCTTTCTCTGTCATGGTTTCCTCCTTTGAGATAATGTCTTTGTCTGAGACAGGACATACTTCCTGATATCTTTAGGTTTTGGCAGGGAACCGATCAGATCCCCATCCTTTATAAATGGTTTCAGCATGTCTTCTTGAATTCCCCCGCAATCGCAGTGTTCCCGTTCTGTTGTGAATGGAACGATCTTTCCGAAACCACAGTTTTCACAGCGTATGACGCTCTTGGAGCCGGACCACTTCCCTCTCTTTGCATGGGGGACTCCATCCATCTCCATTATATCCATAGCAAAATCTATGACAGGTGAGTTGCTTATCCAGGTGCCAATCCCGTAACCATCAACAACCGGGTTCAATTCCCTTACCTTTTCCTCATTTAACCCGCCGCTGACGTATATCTTAACATCACCGAACCCCCTTATGTCAAGCTCCCATTTCACCTCTTCTATGATCCTGTAAAAGTTTCCCCTCCTGGAACCAGGGGTATCAAGCCTGACAGCAGAGAGCCTTCCACCCAGGGCCTCGGCAGCCCTGACTGCCTCAAACTTTTCATCCACAAATGTATCAACTAGGGCAGTTCTCATTACATTCGGCTCGATGACCTCATCAAAGGCCTTTATGGCCCTCTCCACGTCGCCCATGATAAGGATCAGGGCATGGGGCATGGTCCCCATAGGCTCCTCTTCTATGAGTTCTGCGCTCCTTAATACCGAGACACCGTCACAGCCGCCGATATATGCGTTCCTTTCAATCATCGGGGCAAGTACAGGGTGCATCCTCCTTGCGCCGAAAGATATGACCTTCCTGTCGCCAGCCGCCATCTTGCAGCGGGCCGCTCTTGTTGCCACGCCTGATGCCTGGCAGATAAGGCCGAGGAGGGCGGTCTCGTAAATTCCGAAGTCGGTATACATCCCCTCTATCTCCATTACAGGCTGAAGGGGCCTAAATAAAGCGCCTTCAGCCATTGCCCTGACATTGACCTTCATTCCCTTAAGCAGCGCTGCACATTCCTCAAGGCCAGTAAAAACTCCCCATTCGGCATTGTCAGGAAGTTCTTTTGCAATGAACTCCGCCTTTACCCGCTTGTCTATCCCTTTTGCCTTAAGGATCTTCATCGTCCTTTCAAAATAGACGTCTGTTACCTTTCCTGCCTTTATTTCATCAAATGATGCGGTCTGGAACATTGTAGCCCTCTTTTCCTCACGCAAAGGCGCAGAGGTCGCAAAGAAACCCTCTAAATCCACTATGTTACACATTGCGTTCTTTGCGTCTTCGCGAGAAATTTAGATTATTTTCACCTTCAACACATTCTCCAACTGCCTCAGGGCAAATTCATGGTCTTCTTTATTCAACCCAGCCACACAACCCCTTGGTATCGTTACATCATACCCTCTCAGAACGGCATCAGATGCAGTATATAGTATGCAGATATTGGTTACACACCCGGTTATTATGAGATCGGTTGCTCCTAGAGACCTTAATACCTCTTCCAGCCTCGTATTAAAAAAGCCTGAGTATGTTGTCTTTTCAACGACAATATCTTTGGGTTCCGGCTCGAGTTCGTCAACTACCTGAGCCCCTTTTGTCCCCTTTACGCAGTGCCTGGGCCATATCTTGAACTCCCTGTCGTCCTGCGCATGGGAGTCGCAGAGATAGAGTATAGGATAACCGACTCTCCTGGCCTTTTCTATCTCCCTCTCTATGTTAGGGATTATTTTCCTCGTATCCGGGACCTCCAATGGAGCCCCCGGCAGGACGAAGTCGTTGAGCATGTCAATGATTAAAATGGCGCTGGTAACCACAAAGCCTCCTTCTCGCAGGTTGGACCAAGGAGAGCGGACCCAACAAATTCCTAATACGGCATGACTTTAAAACCTTCCGACACTGCGGCATTGTTCAACTTTACATCAAAGGAAGAGAAAAAAGGGGTAATATCGTTCCCTTGCGACCTCAAGAGATTTGCCGCAGAGAGGTGTATCGCATCAAAACCTCGCAAACCATGCCTTTTGACCATCTGTCCCGCCTCTATCTCATCAAAATCAATCGCAACGAACCTCTTCCATTCTTTGATAAAAGCTGCCAACAGCATGTCGTATGTCTTTTTTGAAAGTTCACCGCTATTATACCTTCTGGTCAGGGCAGAAATAGTCTCTGGATGGGCGATGCGGCTGGTGGCGACTATTTCAGCCTCTTCGACATATTTTTTTACCAAATCGGAATGCTCCTCCTCTACGTATAACTTCACGAGGCTGCTGGTATCAAGATAAAGGATCAACGCCGCTCCTCCAAAACAGTCTCTGA
>JACQYJ010000184.1 GCA_016208525.1 Deltaproteobacteria bacterium
CGATGCCGTAGAAGGCTATATGACAGAGGATGCAGAGTATCTCCTTATCATGACCAACTCCTTTTCGACCCTTGGGAAGGCCGCGGTAAAAAGGGCCAGAGAGAGGGGGATAAAGGCCGGACTCCTGCGGCTCAGGCTGATAAGGCCTTTCCCTGATGATGACATAAGAAAGGCCTTGCGAGGCAGAAAAGGCGTGGCTGTCATTGACCAGAATATAAGCGTAGGAAAGGGCGGGATCCTGTATTCAGAAATTGCGAGCGCTGTCTATAACTCCCCCTTTAGTAAAGGGGGGATGGGGGGATTTTCGAGGCCACTCCTTCTCTCCTTTATCGGCGGACTGGGGGGGAAGAATATATCCCCCGTAGAATTTGAGTTCATATTTGACAGCATGGAAAAAGCGGTAAAGACTGGGAAAATCCCTGAAACTCATCTTCTTTACACAGAGGCGGAGATGAAAGAGATGGAGAGGCTGAAGAAGATAGCGGGGAAATGCTGATTAGCCTTCGACAGGCTCAGGCCGAACGTATTCCCGTTCATGCTGAGCAAAGTCGAAGCATGATTAGGAAAAATGGCGATGACTGAGATTAAATCTATTAAAGAGCTACCCCCGGAAGAGAATTTACTCCCCGGCACAGCAATGTGCGCAGGATGCGGAGGGCTTCTTACCCTGAGGCACTGCCTCAAGGCCCTGGGGGAAAAGACGGTCATAGTCAATGCAGCAGGCTGTTTTAGCCTTCTTTCCATTTACCCTTTTACCCCCTTCAGAAGCTCGTGGCTCTATACCTCCATGGCCAGCGCTCCGGCAGGGGCCCAAGGCGTGAGGGACGCCCTTGATATCCTGATAAAAAAGAAGGGGATGAGCCCGGATGAAGACTTGAAGGTGATAGTCCTCACAGGAGACGGGTCTGCCACATCCACTTCCGGGGCCATATACAGAAACCTCGACTTCTACTATCTCTGCTATGACAACGAGGCATATGGGAATACAGGGTTCCAGTGGTCTCCCGGTTCACCCTTTGCCTCAAAGACTGCCACAACCCTCGCAGGGGCAGAGCCTTCCAAGAAGAACCTGTTCGAGATATGGAGAAGCCATAAGCCACCCTACCTTGCTACCATCTCCCCCGCCCATCCTGTAGACCTGGCCAATAAGTTCAAAAATGCTGAGCAGTTCAAAGGCCCAAAACTATTTATTTCTCATTCTCCATGCCCTCCAGGATGGGGAACCGAGCCTTCTCATTCAGTCAGCTTTGCAAAACTTGCCGTTGAGACAGGTGTCTGGGCTCTGAAAGAGGCCATTCATGGCGAAGTAAAACACACATTAATACCAAAAAAATTCAAACCTGTTGAGGAGTATCTCAAGGAACAGGGGCGCTTTGCCCATCTCTTTAAAGCAGTTCGGCAGGAAGAAGCGATTAAAAAGATACAGGAGGTGGTTGACGGTTATTGGAAGGAAGTGAAGGTTTAATGTAGGGGCAATTCATGAATTGCCAATCTGGGCAAAAATGCTTTGACTTTATCTACAAATATTTTAAAATATAAATGTTAGAAATTTAGAGGAGGTAGCGATGTCGCTTGTCAAAGTAAAGAAATTTGCTCAAGTTACAATTCCGGCAAACATCCGGCAAAAGGCTCATATTGAAGAGGGCGATTATATGGATGTGAGGTATGAAGGGAACATGATCCTTCTGATACCAAAGCGTGTAACAGACAAGGCAGCCGATTGGGGGAAGCGATTTGATGATGCACTTGGGATCGTAAGCACGGCGGCTAAAAAGGCTGGAATCACAGAAGAGGATATTGAAACTGCTGTAAAGTCTGTGCGTAAACGGACCAGGCATTGAGAACGGTAATCGATACCAACATATTCCTGGCAGGCTTGCTTAATTTAGAGGGCGGCGCGGCAAAGATAATTGATTATTTTAGAAATGATGCTTTTGAACTTGTTATAACACGTGAGGTCTTTGATGAATATATTCAGGTCATACATCAGTTCGACAATGCCGTCCCTTCGGCCAAAAGCGAGGAGTTGCTTGAATTGATATTTGAAAATGCTGAAAAGGTAAAAGGCTCTGATCCGAAAGGACTTTGCAAGGACCCGGATGACGAGAAGTTTTTGTCCGCAGCCCTTTCAGGCAAGGCCCAGTATATAGTTACAAAGAACAAAAAGCATTTCCCGCGTGAATTAAAATCACCGAAGATCGTTAATGTAAGGGAGTTTCTGAACGAGTTGGAGCGGTAAATTAAAAACGCTTCATTTTTTGGGCTAAAAGCGGGCTTTAGATTGAGCCCACCGCACAGTAATCGCCCATCTTCGGTTGACATTTCCGGCCTTTGAAATTAAAATGGTCATTAAAATATTGGAGGTTGAAATGCGCGAGGTTCAGGAGGTAATTCCAATTACTCAGGTAAAAAGAGATTTTCTCGATATCATGAGGAAGGTTGAAGAGTTGGATGAGACCGTTGCAATTACCAAGAAAGGTGTTCCTGTCGGTGTTCTGATAAACATTAAAAGATACGAAGGACTTCTTGAGACAATAGATATCCTGAGCGATAAAGAGACAATGAAGGTATTGGAACGAGCAAAAAAAGAGTTTAAGGAAGGGAAGGTTTTAACTCATGCAGAGGTTTGGGGAGAATGAGAAGGCCCCATCTTTTCTATTTTGAATCTGCCAGAGAGATTGTAAAAACGCTTCATCCTGCCATAAAATCCATCATCAAAGAAGGGGTTGAGAGCCTTCGGGATAATCCGCATGTCGGCAAAGAGCTTATTGAAGAGCTTCTTGGTTATCGTTCTCTTGCCATTGGGAACTACAGGATTATTTACCGATTGAATAAGGAATCATCAAACATAGAAATTCATTTCATCGGTCACAGTCGAGATGTCTATATGAATTTCAGGAAGCTGCTTGAAGGAACAAAAGGGTAACTTCAAGTCTACAGGACACTCTTTTTATGCTCCATAAAAAGCAAAACATTAGCTTCTTCTTCAGCCCCAAATCTATTGCCATTATTGGCTCTTCCCCGACAGCAGGCAAGATTTCTTACGTCATACTCAAAAGCCTCAGAAACATAGGTTTCCAGGGGGAGATCTATCCTGTAAACCCGAAATATAAATCTATTGATGACCTTAAATGCTACAACTCCGTTTCTGAAATTGGAAAAAATATTGACCTGGCTGTGATTGCAGTCCCTGCCCCACTTGTACTTGACTCTTTAAAGGATGCGGGGAAAAAGGCAAAGGGAGCAATTATCATAAGTGCGGGGTTCGGAGAGGCAGGGAAAGAAGGAAGAAAGATGGAGGACGGGATAAAGGAGATAGCTAAAGAGACCGGAATAAGGGTCATGGGCCCGAACTGCATGGGCGTATACGATACAGTGTCTATGGTGGACACATTTTTTGTCCCTGCTGAAAGGATGGGGAGGCCGGGAAAGGGTGTGATATCTATCCTTTCTCAGAGCGGTTCTTTTGCATCACTAATAATGGATGAACTGGCGTTAGAGGGGATAGGGGTTTCAAGGGTAGTGAGTTACGGGAACAGAGTTGATGTGGGAGAATCTGACTGCCTTGAATTCCTTGCAGGAGATGACAATACAAAGGCTGTTGCCATATATATGGAATCAGTGGACGACGGAAGGAGATTTGTCGAGGCCGCTGCCCGCTGCGCAAAGAAAAAACCTGTTCTGGCAATAAAGGTCGGGAAGAGAGGGGCAGGTATATCCGCTGCGAAATCGCATACAGGAGCCATGACAGGGATGTATAAGATTTACAGAGCTGCATTCATGAAAGCCGGTATTATAGAGATAGACGGATATGAAGGCCTGAAGGACGCATGCAGAGCGTTAAATATCTTTAAGCCGGTCAAAGGGAGGAAGGTACTGATTATAACCGACGGAGGAGGGATAGGGGTCAGGATATCAGATGCCTGCGAAGAGATGGGACTTGATGTTGCAGCGCTGCCTGAAACTCTCCAAAAACGCTTGTCTGTTAAATTCCCCGCTTATTACGGCATAAACAACCCGATGGACCTGACGGGTAGCGTTACAAATGAGGAATATCTTACAGCAATAGCTGACGGTCTCAAGGATAATTACGATATGGCCATTGTTGCCCTTCTTTGGGGGCCGCCAAAGCTCTCCGAAGGACTGGTGGACAGATTGGCAGAAACCATTAGACGGGTTAAAAAACCGGCGCTTATCTGCAGCCCGGGTGGGACCTTCACAAAGAGGATGAACCGGGCCTTCGAGGAAAAAGGAATCCCTGTCTTCAGTTCACCGGAGAGCGCGGCAAGGGCAGCAGCGGTGCTAACTAAGGGATGAAGGATGAAGGATAAGGGATGAATTGAGGATTATGACCAAACGAGAAACAAAACTACTGATTAAAGAGGCAACATCTAAGGGGAGAAGTACCTTGCTTGAGCCGGAGGCGAAAGCCTTGCTTTCTGCATGGCGAATTATTGTTCCTAAATGCATTATGATAGAGGAAGAAAAAGGGCTCGCAACTGAGTTTAAAAAGTTATCTCCCCCCTTTGTCCTTAAAGTAGTTTCCCCATACATTCTGCATAAAAGCAACGTTGGGGGTGTTGTTACCAACTTGAAAGATGAAAAAGAGATAAGGCAGGCCATGAAAGATATTAAAAAGAATATCTCAACAAAAATACCCAAAACGAAGATTGAAGGTTTCCTCCTGGAGGAAATGGCTCCGAAAGGAGTAGAGGTCATAGTCGGTGGATTGAGAGACGGACAGTTCGGCCCTGTTGTGATGTTCGGCATTGGCGGGATTGTAGTTGAACTTCTGAAAGACGCGAGCTATAGGCTTGCGCCTATTCAAAAAACGGAGGCCCTGGAGATGATGAAGGAGGTAAAAAGCTACCCCCTCCTGACCGGCTTCCGTGGTTCGAGGCCGGTTAATATGGATAAGCTGGCAGACGCTATTGTAAAGGTATCAGAGATAATCACTGAGATGGAAGAGATAAAGGAGATTGAGATAAACCCTCTCATTACCTCTGAAAAGGGCGCAATTGCCGTTGATGCAAGGGTTTTATTTGACTGATCGGGTAATACCAAACCGCCCCCCCCTTCCGTCCGCCATCTGAAGCGACCCTTTGGGATTCGGCGATTTCGAGTTTTGACGGCCTTGACTTCACGCAGCCGCCAACCATGCTCACTTATAAGCGGAGCAGTCTGCCGCACCGGAAGGAGCAAAGCGGATGAAGTAAGGCAGTCTGCGAAGCCAGGTAAGATATAAACAAGTAAAGGGGACGGTTCTCTTTATTTGTATGACCGCAAGTAAAGGGGACGTTTCTCTTTATTTGTATGACCGGAAAATCATCTTTGAGTTTGCAGATCAGCCAAGTAGGGTGGGCAATGCCCACATCACTGGATTCTGGATAAATCAGGCAAACCAGCCACC
>JACQYJ010000185.1 GCA_016208525.1 Deltaproteobacteria bacterium
CCTGGCAATGGCATCTACCCTGAAAGACCGTCGCCTGGAGCTCTGCATGAAGATGGTCTCGTAACCTTTCTCCCTGAGGATATTGCCGATCTTAGGGAAGTTGCTGGCCTCAAGGCCAAGACCGAGATTAGGAAGACCGATAAGAAGCGGCACCCCTGTGAGAGATGCCTGTATCCCTTCGATACTGCGCTGTCCTACGGCATAAAAATTCGTGAACTGGAGTCCGTTGTTCGCCAGGCGGTCAAAGTTAGGCGTAACCCCAAAATTGTTATTGCCAAAGCTGTCTATGTAAAACGGGCTCCAGCTCTCCATAAGCATCAGCACAACATTGTAATTCCTGAGGGATGAGGGATGAGGGATGAGGGATGAGGGATAAGGGATGACTTTTCATCCTTCATCCTTCCGCCCTCAACCTTTTCCTTAAGCGACGTCTTAGCTATTCTCTGCGCCTCTTCAAAAGAGGTGTAAAAGTGATGGTTGACAGTATTCTTTGCAGCCCTGGCATGGTGGTAGAGTGTAAACGCCCCGTTAAGCACCAGGTTGCTCTGGGCTGTACTGCCGGATTCAAAGGCATCTATGATATTAATGGGCTTGTCTGAAAATGTCCCCCTTATCCCTAAGACCATGAACCCTGCAAAGACGAGAAATTTTACAGGCATTAGGCGGCTTTCCCTGAGATCCCTTTCCAGAATAAATCTCCACAACAAAAAGAGAGATGCCGCAAATAGCAGGAAAAGCGCCAGATGAGCCTTATAGCTGCCTAAAGCCATCTCGAAAAGAAAACCGGCATCGTTCCCTATCACAAGCAATTCACTCGTCATGTGACGCTTTACATCGCCAAAATAGATTACATCCCCTGCAAGAAGAAGGGTCAGAAGGATGAGGATGACATACATCCCCCATCCCCATATCCTCTGCCAGATACGGGCATTAGCAAAACGAAGTGGGAGGTTAAAGAAAAACAGCATGACTAAAAATGCGGTCAGCAGGATTGACAAATCAAAGCGGATACCGTCAATAATTGAAAAGGCCAGCTCCGCGCCGGAGATGGTTGAAAATGTATCTCTATATGTAAGATAGAGCGCCGCCCGCGCCAGCGAAAATACCGACAGCCCGACACCTGTAAATAAAAGGCTCTTTAGCCATCTGGTCATGGTTTTGGCTCTCCTGTCTCAGGGAGGATGAGCATGAGGGCATCCGCTACGATTGTGAATACCGCCGGCAACGACCCCGCTATGTCTCCATCCGCCTGAATATAACTCTTTCCTGAAGATGTCACCTTCAGTCCCCTGGCAGTCCGATATTGAACATCGGGATAAGATAGATGTCTCTTACGCAACACTCCCCAGGTGTATCTAAGTATGTCTATAGGCCTTTTGCCCCCGAATATGCATATATCCAGGTCCCCACGCTCAAGGTCTGCAAAGGGAGTAATGGACATCCTCCCTCCGTAATACTTCCCGTTTCCCACCACAGCCCCGTATCCCTCAAGCCTTTCACCGTTATCAAGCTCTATCTGTAAATGCTGACCTGAGTAGCTGAATATGTTGCATATTCCTGAGATTATATAGGACAGGCGTCCTGACAGACGCTTGAGTCTCAAATCAAGGCCATAGACCACTTGTGCATCAAAACCTATACCGGCCATGAGCAGGAAGTAATGATCGTTAACCTTGCCAAGGGAGATTCTTTTGGGCGTTCCGTTTAGTAAAGCGTCGCAGGCCTTCATGGGGTCCATCGGTATCCCGGTTTCGAGAGCAAAGACGTTGACCGTCCCCAAAGGGACAACAGCGAGGGGGGTTGAAGAGCCTGCAAGACCGTTTACAACCTCGTTGATAGTCCCGTCTCCACCTGCCGCAATTATTAAATTTACCCGGCCTTCTCTTGCTTCCCTTGCAGCCTTTAGGGCATCCCCCCTCTTGCCGGTAAGAAAGGTGTCAACGGTGTTCCCCCTTTCCGTAAGATAAGCACAAACCCTCTCTATAACTCTCTTTCCGCCTCTCCCTGCCGCAGGATTGGCAATCAGCTTGATAAGCATATTTAAGGCTTTGCCATCCCCTTAACTCTTTCAAAAACCTCATCAGCATTGATTTTCTTCATACATTCAAAATGTCCCTTTGGGCAACTATCACTGCCATGGAGGGAACAGGGACGGCATCTAAGCTCCTTTTCTACAACTGCGCTTTTTCCAAGAGGGGAAAAACCGAATCCCTGCACCGTTGGGCCGAAGATAGCCACAACTGAGGTTCCTACAGCCGTTACAATATGCATGGGACCGGAATCGTTTGTGACAAAGACACTACACCTGTTTATCAGGGCAGCGGCCTCCCTTAGTCCAATCTTTCCACCAACAGAAAAGGCATCTATACCTATCCCATCGGATACCCTCTCACTAAGTTCAACCTCGTCAGGTCCGCCAAAGATCAGGACCTTTGCACCCAGTTCTGTTACAGCCCTCTTGCCTAACTCAATAAAACCTTCTTCCAGCCACCTCTTTGTCCGCCATCCGGCGCCAGGGTTAAAGCCGATGAGGGGTGAGCCCTCCGGGATGCCGAGCTCGGATAAGAATGAACCTGCTGACCTTTCTTCCTCCTCAGATAGATAGATGGTTGGAGATTTTAAAAATCTCCCCTCACCCCTCTTTTCAAAAGAGGGGGATAAAGTCTCCCCCTTTGGGAAAGGGGGATTAAGGGGGATTTTGAATGAATCCCCTGCCCCAAGTGGGGCCAACGCAGATAAATAGGCGTCAACAGTATGTTTCGTATGTGCTTTGAAACCCAGAAGAAGCAGCCTCCTCTTGACAGCCTGCTTATCATAACGAAGGGTTTTTGAACCGGGAATCAAGGCAGAAATGACCCTGCTCCTCAGATTGCCGTGAAGGTCTATGACATATCTGTACCCTTCTTTTCTGAGTTCCCCTGCTACTTCAAGCAATCCCTTCAGCCCCTTGTGTCCACTGCCGTCAAACGGTATTACCCTCCTTAGCTTCGGGTTCCCAATAAGAAGTTCATGATACTCTTTTTTTACGAGGAAATCCAGATCAGCGTCTGGATGACTCAGTTTTAGAGCAGCAATGACAGGTGTAGTCAATACCACATCACCGATGGAACCAAGGCGTATTATAAGGATCTTCAATATTTACCCACCATCTCATTCACACAGTGAACAACCGATTCAGTCGTTATCCTCTCCATACAGTCATAATAGACGCACCTCTCTCTAATGCACCTCTCGCACTGCGGCACGTCCGGCATAAGGACGCGTTGCCTGTTCCCTATCGGTCCCCACCTGACAGGAGTACATGCCCTGACAGGGGAAAAGATAGAAACAGTTGGGATCTTCTGGGCTGCTGCCATGTGCATAGGCCCTGTGCTTGAACTGACGAAGACGCTCATCTTATTCAGTACCGCAGCAAAATTCAATATGTTATCGGAGAGGTAGACCGACGGCTTACTCCGCATAGTATCCTTGACTGTTGACAGCAGCTCTTTCTCTTTTACGCTACCTGTCAGCAAAACAGTGTAACCGTAATCAGATACAAGCCTGTCAGCCAGTTCTGCGTATCTCTCCGGCCTCCAGTTCCCAGCCGATCCTCCGCTCCCGGGATGGATACCTATCAGTCTGTGTCCTTCCGATGCCTTTGAAAGTCCCTCAGCGACTATATACCGGTTCGCTGCCTCATCTGATTCACTGTCGGTCCACAGCCCGACCGTCCTGACTGTCTGCTCCACTCCCAGGGTTTTTAAGAGATCCAGGTTGTAATCTGCTTCATGCTTGAGGGACTGGGAGCGCCTCTGCAAGACCCTCCTGTTATAAAATATCTGGGCTATCTTGGTTGCAGGGGCTATCCTTTCAGGGACCCCTGCCATGTAAACCAGTAACCCAAGCCTGAAATTGGAAAAGAGGGTTATGACAACGTCAAACCGTTTTTCCCTGAGGATTTTAGCCAGTTTTACAAGACCCTTAAACTCCTTATGCCGACCTTCACCCTCATAAACAATTACCTCGTCAACAAAGGGGTTGTTCTTCAACAGCTCCTTTGTATATGGGCTTACCATAGCGGCAAGATGAGAGTCCGGATAGGCCTTCTTTATTGATTCAAAGACAGGGGTTGAGGCAATCAGGTCGCCTATGCGGTCAGTTCTTATAACCAGTATCTTCATTGGCTCCGAAAATAGCTCTTCATAACGCCCCCTAACCCCCTCTTACCTCAAGAGGGGGAACTCTTCTCCTCCCCTTAATTTAAGGGGAGGTTGGGAGGGGTTAGTTCTTGTTTTGCATCAGTTTCTCAACACCCTTCATCACATCATCCACCGTTATATCCCTCATGCACCTGAAGTGCCCCTCTGGGCATTTATCCGGGCCATGATGGTGGCAAGGACGGCAAGGAAGCTCTTTTTCAACGATTAGAACAGCAAACTGCAACGGTCAATGACTGCTACCAGGTCACGGAGGGTTGTCTTCCCTATCAGGTCAATCGGCCTCTGGCCGGTAAGTGATATTATCTTATCCCCTGCATCTCTTTCAGATGGGGAGCCTAAGAGGAGCACCCTGGCATCGTACCTCTCAATCAGCGTATCTATAAGGGCCGCATAACCTTCGGGAGTCCACCTCTTTGTCGCCCACACTGAACCGGGGGCAATCCCTATCACCGTATCGTTCGGAGATATACCGGCCTCGTCAAATATCTTTTTTGCTCCGTTCCAGACATCTGCTGAAATATCGAGATAGGGGAACTTATCCGAATCATTGATCTCTGCCCCCATTGATGAAAGGAGTGAAAGAATCCTTTCAACTTCATGGATGGACGGGTTTCTATATACCCTCCAATTGTATATGAACGGCAGAGATGCGTCTTCAAATCCAACCCGTGCCGAAGCCCCTGTTCCATATACCATCAGCGCCGTTCTGAAAGAACGATGGGGAGAAAAAACAAGATCAAAAGACTCTCTCCTAAGCCTCCAGACAAGGCGCATAAAGCTCAAACTGCTGCGCTCCTTCCCATGCTTGTCATAGGGGATAAGGGTATTTATCTCCTTTGCATCCTTTAACAGCTCGCATCCTTGCGGAGTTGTAACTACCGACAATCTGCTTTTGGGAAATACCTTTTTCAGACATCTGAACAACGGAGTGGTCAGAACAATATCGCCTGGGAAGGCTGTCTGGACGACCAGGATATTTTTAAATTTTGTCATTATTTTTAAACAAAAACCTTAATTTTACCGCGGAGGCGCAGAGGCACGGAGAAAAAAGTTTTTTAATCATTTCTCTGCGTCTCAGCGTCTCTGCGGTTAGTATTTCTCAACTCCCAGAGCTTTGCATATTTAATGAACACATGGTATGCGGCGGCAACAGCAATTACCAACCCCGGAAGGCCGTCCCGGAACCCCTGTTTAAGGACATAGCTCTTGAAGAACATAAAGACAGGCCTGAAAAGGATATCCGTGAGCCTGAACCTCTTCCCCAGCTTGACGTACTCTTTAGACGCTATGGTAGTAAAGCTGTTCATTGTGTTGATATGATGGGCAATGTCCCTGAATGAATAATGTATAAGGTCCCCTTTCAGGCAGTTGACCTCGCCGCTGACTATTACGGTATCATGAGGGTCTATCCCACCCCACCGCCCTTTGTCCCTTCTGAACAACCTGATCTTGCGGTCAGGATACCACCCTGAATGGTTTATCCACCGGCCGAGATAGAATACATGACGAGGGACAGAATATGCGTCTGCCTTTGGCCCTTTCAGCGCCTCTTTGATCTCGGCGGCAAGTTCAGGAGTGACCCTCTCATCGGCATCTATGGATAGAATCCAC
>JACQYJ010000177.1 GCA_016208525.1 Deltaproteobacteria bacterium
TTAAGAAGGGGCTTGATTCTCTCGGGTTTGACACCATGGGGAGCGAGACGCCTATAATACCTGTCTTTGTTGGAGACGCTGGAAAGACCATGGAGTTCAGCAGAAGACTGTTTGAAGAAGGTATATTTGTATCCGGTATCAGACCTCCTACTGTCCAGAAGGGTAAATGCAGGTTGAGGGCTACAGTAATGGCAACTCACACTAACAATGACCTGGACATGGCGTTGGATGCGTTTTTAAAGGTAAAAAAGTCCTTCTTATAGACTTTAAAGATGCGATGTTCTGTGATTTCGTAGAAACATGGCTTTAGCCATGTTAACAGGCCTAAAGGCCTGTTGCTACAAATGATGACGGAGTCAAATGTGGAGAGAATTATGTCTTATTTCTCAGGGGACTGTCCCTATTTACGGACGAAGCGTCAGCGGAGTCGTAGAATATGGACTGTCCACGGCAAGCAGAGTGCGAGAATGCAATGCCTTATTTCTTAAATAGAACCGGATTAAGATTGAACCATGATGTTTCAGGCGAAGGACCGCCTGTCCTCTTTCTCCACGGATGGGGGATGTCATCCAGGGTCTGGAAATACCAGGTTGAATATTTATCGAAAAAGTTTAAGACCGTGACACTTGATCTAAGGGGGCATGGCGGTTCCAGCCCATCCGATGACTACAGTTTTGAGGCCCTGGCAGGGGACGTCAAAGAGTTTATAGAGGGCCTATCCTTAGGGCCTGTCTCCCTTGTAGGCTGGTCTATGGGAGGTTCTGTAGCCATTATGGCGGCAAATAAATTCCCGGAGATAGTCAGCGCGCTTGTCCTGGTGGGTACAACACCAAAGTTTGTGGCATCTGATGGCTTTCCGCATGGTCAGCCTGAGGCAATGTTGAGGCGCTTGGAAAGGCAGATAGATAGGGACCTCAACAAGGCAATGCTTGAATTCTGCTCCTTGATGTTCGAAGGGGAGGGAATAGTTGAAGAGGTATGGGAGACCGTTTCTGTCAATGAATGGCCGTCAAAAGAGACATTAAAGGGATATCTGAAGACTCTGGCAGACACAGATTTAAGAGGGGAGCTGATAAAAATAAGCCACCCGACAATGATAATGCAGGGAATGCTCGACAGGATTTCATTCTACGAAGCCGCAGTCTTTATGGCTGATCGGATTAAAATGGTACGTCTTGAAACACATCATGATGAGGGGCATGCCCCTTTTCTGACCAGGCCTGACTGGTTTAATACGGAACTTGAGGGTTTTCTGAATGAATTCGCATGACAGTAGAAACAGGCCTTTAGGCCTGTTAACATGGCTAAAGCCATGTTTCTACGAACTTCACGCAAAATCGGGACTGTCCCCGGTTTATAAGGATTGGTATGCTACAGATGACAATAGATAAAAACCGCGTTAAGATGTCTTTTTCCCGTCAGGCCCATGTCTATGAAGAAAATGCGCCTCTTCAAAAAGAAGTGGCAAAAAGGCTTATCTCGGCTATTCGTCTCACGTCTCACATCTCACGTCTCACGGCCTTAGACATTGGCATTGGAACCGGTTTTGCCAGTAAAGAGTTTTCAAAAAGCTTCCCCAATGCCGGAGTCTTCGGATGCGACATATCATACGGAATGCTGAAAGAGGCGGACAAAACAGGCGCAATCCTGGCAGAAGCCGATGCAGAGCGCCTTCCTTATAAAAGTGACACCTTTGACCTTGCATTTTCAAGCCTTGCCTTCCAGTGGACAAGCCTTCGTGATTCCATAAATGAGGCATTCAGGGTTCTCAGGCCCCATGGCAGGATTTATTTTTCCACCTTTGGGGAAAAGACCCTGAGAGAGCTTGCTGATTCCTACAACTCTGCCTTGGGTTTGCTGAACACCGGGAAGGCAGCAGGTACAATGAAATTTGAGTCTTCACAGCGGATCAGCGCTATCATGGAGGCCACCGGATTCAAGGGTATAGAAATTGAAACCGATTTTATAAACGACAGATACTCAACTCCCGAAGCCCTTTTGCGGTCTCTCAAGGCCATAGGAGCAGGAAA
Source organism: Deltaproteobacteria bacterium (assembly GCA_016208525.1). Classification (GTDB taxonomy): domain Bacteria; phylum Desulfobacterota; class JAENJC01; order JAENJC01; family JAENJC01; genus JAENJC01. The sequence continues at coordinate 2,031 of JACQYJ010000177.1, forward strand.
CCCTTCAAGGGACTTTCACCCGTCCAGGAACATATTAAATGAGACCTTCAGGGTGTACAGGGAAAGATACGGGAATGAAGATGGTGTTTCTGCAACATTTGAAGTAGTCTATGTCCGGGGAGTAAAAGGATGAACGGCAGGGCTTATCTCTTATCCATACTTACGGCATTTATATGGGGAATAGCCCCGATATTTGAAAAAATAGGTCTTTCAGGGGAGATAGAGCCTTATGTGGCTGTAGTTGTAAGGACCATTCCCATTGTCCTGGTTTCGTTTACAGGCCTCCTCTTTATGGGAAAGGTCGGCAGTCTCGGGCAACTGGCCTCAAAAGACGTCCTGTTTGTAACAATAGGCGGTCTCCTTGCCGGCTTTTTGGGTCAGATCACTCTGTATTCAGCCCTCAAAATAGGTCAGGCATCAGTGGTTGTCCCCATTGCAGCTACATATCCTCTGGTGGCAATGACCGTGGCGGTTCTGTTCCTGGGAGAGCCTCTAACATGGCAGAAGGTGACAGGGGTTGTACTGGTGATCTCAGGCGTTATGATGCTGAGGTAATTGATTTGAGAAGGTTCTATACAATAGTCATCATGGGACTACAATAGGGCAAAACAGATTTTTACAGGTTTAAAACAGGTATATGGATATAAAGATTGGAAAAACTACCCTTACTCTCATCCTTGGGGATATCACCCTCGAAGAGACTGATGCGATAGTGAACGCCGCTAATTCTATGCTTGCCGGCGGTGGCGGTGTGGATGGCGCTATCCACAGGGCCGGGGGGCCGAAGATTCTTGAGGAGTGCCGGAAGATCGGTAGGTGCCCGACCGGAAGCGCGGTGATCACAACCGGCGGCAATCTTAAGGCCAAAAATGTCATTCATACCGTAGGGCCGATATACAGGGATGGAAATAGCGGTGAGGACGGCTTGCTCGCATCCGCTTACAGGAAATCTCTGGAAATAGCGGTAAAGAACGGGATCAGGAGCATCTCATTCCCCTCAATCAGCACGGGAGCCTATGGTTACCCGATAAAAGAGGCCGCGAAGATTGCATTAAAGACAGTCGTCGAGTTCATCATTGATCAGGGGAAGCCGGAACTTGTCAGATTCGTCCTCTTTTCCGGGAGGGACCTAAGGGTATATGAAGAGGCGCTTAGGGACCTAATGAAAATTAAAGGAGTAATATGAACAATTTATTTATTACAGGGACCGACACCGGTGTCGGGAAAACAGTTATTGCCGGCGCCCTGGCTGCAGTCCTCAAGAAAAAAGGGATAGACGTTGGGGTGATGAAGCCTGTTGCCGCAGGCGGATGGGATGATGCCCGATTTTTGATCAGGGCCGCCGGAGTTAAGGACAATCTGTTTCTCGTAAACCCGTACTGTCTCGGAACACCAGTAGTTCCCGCAGTTGCTGCTGAGATAGAGGGCGTCAAGATAGACATCCGAAAAATAAAGAATGCATATGATGCGCTATCAAAAAAACACGATATGCTTATTGTTGAAGGTGTTGGCGGCCTCCTTGTTCCGATATACAGGAACTATCTGGTTACGGACCTCATCAACTACCTCAAGTTGCCAGTCATTATTGTTGCAAGGCCGGGGCTTGGCGCCATAAACCACACATTGTTGACCATCAGGCAGGCAAAGGTTTCACGAATAAAGGTTCTTGGGGTTATCATAAATAATTATGATGAAGCGAATGCAGGGATTGCCGAAATGACAGCGCCTGAGGTTATTGAACGGATAGGGAAGATCCCTGTTTTGGGGATAGTCAGTCATATAGAAGGGGCAGATACTGAAAAGGGTTTTAAGGCATTGGTAAAGGAAGTTGAAGAGCGAGTGAGGTTTGACTTGATATGTTAGAGAAAAAGAGTTGGAAGAGATGATCAATTGTCAGCTTTCCTGTCTCTCTATAATAAATGTTATTAAGAGATGGCGGAAATATCAAATTACCAATGCCTGACCCTGACCACCCCCTATGCGCGAAACGTCAAAAAAAACTATTAAACAGCTTGAGGAATGGGACAAGAAGTATATCTGGCACCCTTTTACACAGATGAAGGAATGGGTTTCAGAGTCCAACCTGATTATCGAGAAAGGGAAAGGGTCATACCTTTACGACATCCACGGGAACAGATATCTGGACGGCATTTCCTCCCTTTGGGTCACTGTCCACGGACACAGGAAGAGGGAGATTGACAATGCGATAAAGAAACAGCTTGGAAAGGTCGCCCATTCTACCCTCTTAGGTCTTTCAAACGTCCCTGCAGTGGAGCTGGCAAAGAGGCTGGTGGAGATAGCGCCAATGGCGAAAGGTGAAAGGCAAAAGGTAAAAGGTTTAGAGAAAAATTCAGCCTTCAGCCTTCAGCCTTCAGCCTTAACAAAGGTTTTCTACTCCGACTCCGGCTCTACTTCCGTTGAGATAGCGCTGAAGATCGCATTCCAATACTGGCAGAACAAGGGGGTTAAAGATAAGACCAGGTTCCTGACCTTCAAGAACGCATACCACGGCGATACAATATGCTCTGTGAGCCTCGGGGGGATGGAGCTGTTCCATGATATTTACAGGCCTTTTTTGTTTCAGACCATCCAGGTAAGTTCACCCTACTGTTATCGTTGTCATCTCGGCAAGGAATATCCGTCATGCAAGATAGCCTGCCTTAAGGAGGTTGAGGATACTCTGAAGAAGCAGCATAAGGAAGTGGCTGCCCTTGTCATTGAGCCCATAGTCCAGGGTGCGGCAGGGATGCTGGTCCAGCCGGAAGGCTTTCTGAAGGAATTAAGACTTCTCTGTGATAAATACAAAGTCCTGATGATAGCTGACGAGGTGGCCACAGGGTTTGGAAGGACGGGAAAGATGTTCGCCTGCGAGCATGAAGGCGATTGCCAACCTGGATCTGTTTGAAATTGAGGAGACTTTGAAAAAGCTCCAGCCGAAGATATCTCTTATAGAGAAGGAGTTAAAGAGGTTTGCGGGGTTGACTCATGTCGGCGATATAAGGCAGAAAGGGTTCATGGTGGGGATTGAGTTAGTAAAGAAAAAGGATGCCAGAGAGCCTTATCTCATTGAGGAGCGGATGGGGCACAGGGTCATACTGGAGGCCAGAAGTAAAGGCGCTATTTTGAGGCCATTGGGGAATGTATTAGTTTTAATGCCCCCGTTGAGCATAAAAGAAGGTGAGTTAAAGAGGCTATTGAAGATTACATATGAGTCTATAAGGGTTGTTACGGAATAGGTTCTGCACCTGATAACTGCAAGCCACAGGGGGCACAGAGTTTTTATGAATTTAATAAAACCTTTAAAACCTTTTTCTTCTCTGAAGCAATAAATGGGACGGTTCTATTGTGCGGCCAGGCAAGGTCGTGTAATCAAGCGGGTGCGAATCCCGC
>JACQYJ010000178.1 GCA_016208525.1 Deltaproteobacteria bacterium
CCTCCTTGCCTCGGAATTGCTTGACGCGAGCCCTGCTTTTGCAATCGCCACAGCAAGCAGAAGATTCTCTCCATAACAAACAACCTCTTTTTCCTCTATCTCATCCGGCAGTCCGCCGGCCTTGCATATATTGCTGGACTCCTCTGCTGCCTGCTCCGCCGCATCACGACCGTGAAACCTCGCCACCATCTCCTTTGCAAGGGTTACCTTTGCATCCCTGGGGTGAATGGTCCCGTTCTTTACCCCGTCCTTTAGCGTATTAAAATCCTGGGTTGATATATGGCTCAGGAGTTCGTAATAGCAGAACATAAGCTCGTCTGTTATAGACATCACCTTCCCGAATATCTCCTTCGGAGGCTCGGTTATCCCTATGTAGTTCCCCAGGGACTTGCTCATCTTGTTGACGCCGTCTGTGCCTTCCAGAAGAGGCATGGTCAGTACCACCTGGGGTTCCAGACCGTAATCCCTCTGGAGTTCCCTCCCTACAAGGAGGTTGAACTTCTGGTCTGTCCCGCCAATCTCCACATCAGCCTTTAAGGCAACGGAGTCATATCCCTGGATCAACGGGTACATGAACTCGTGGATAGATATGGACTGGCCGCTTCTGTATCTCTTGTGGAAATCCTCCCTCTCCAGCATTCTTGCCACATTGTATTTCGCCGCAAGGTTTATCATGTCAGATGCAGTCATCCTGTCCATCCACTCGCTGTTGAACCTGACCTCGGTGTTTTCAGGGTCGAGTATCTTGAAGACCTGTTCCTTGTAGGTCTCGGCGTTTTTAATGACATCGTCCCTTGTCAGAGATATCCTTGTCTCAGACTTCCCTGTAGGGTCTCCTATCATACCTGTAAAATCGCCGATTAGAAAGACAACCTTGTGACCAAGCTCCTGGAACTGCCTCAGCTTGTGGATCAGGACTGTATGTCCGAGATGAAGATCCGGGGCAGTGGGGTCAAACCCTGCCTTTATAAGAAGGGGCTTCCCCTTATTAAGCTTTTTTACAAGCTCATCCTCGGAGATTACTTCTACAGAGCCTCTCTTTATAACTTCTATCTGTTCATTTATGCTGATCATGGCAGTGGATTATCTTATAAAAGGCTTAGGATTTCAAGGGATTTGTGGGTTCCAAATCCACCACCTAATTCATAATGGTCTTTCAGTCTGTGAAATTTATGGTCAAATTGCGGCCAAATTCATTGGTTAAGAGGTTAAACCTTTTAGCCTTGAACCTAAAACCCTTCCAGTATATTGCTGTATAGCTGCCTCGCTACATCAACGGCTATCTTCCTGATTGCCGCATCCCTGTTGGCCTCTGCTATGTTGGCCGCTGCTATGGCGATATCATGGGCGGTCTTATAATCTGAAAAATAAGATATATTCTTATCCTTCCATATCACGCTTTCATCTGCCTTCTTAATCAGTGACACCTCAAGCCTCACCGTCACTCTGTACTCCTGGATCACGTCACCGCCTTTATAAGAGATGGGTGTGTTCTCGAAGGAGGTTATGATCCCTTTTACAACCGCATCAGCCACATTTTCTCCCACCACCACAACCTTCTTCCCCTTTGCAAACTCGTCCAGCAGAGCGTTTGTAAACTGGTTTTCTATGTCGGGACGAAGGGTCTTGTTGGAAAACAGAGGTATGGCAATCTTCTTCACATCAGGCGGAAGGGAGCTGACAGTCCCGGCCAGGTGGTAGCCACATGCAGAAAGGGCCAGAAGGGAGATGGCTGTAATGTATTTAAGAAGCTTTATCCAATGGTTATTCATGTTTTTCCTAAATTCTGCAATCAGCCTTAAAAACTGATTGCAGAATTTTGTAAAAAAGGTAGAATCATCAACGGTTTAATCATCACATTAAATTCGTTGGGAGGTTCACCTTTTTCATGAAAAAGATAACATGCGGAGCAAAGAAAAAGCAACCAAAAATAAAGACCGAGATAACGGGCAAAGGACTCACAGTACATGCTGGTCTCCTTCCTGTTCTCAACTTCATGGACAGGCTTTATTTCTTTAAGGCAGTAGAGACTGCCTTACACAAGCAGCGCGGGGCCAACGCCAAGCGTCAGTTTAGTTGAAAGGGAAAAGAAACATTGTGGTAGCTGAGTTATCCAGGATGTGAGACCAAAAACAGTTCAAGTGGGATGATCGCGAAACCGTCCTCCATCTCAAGTCTGTCCCTGGATATAAGGATGCCGTTCTTGGACCCAAGCCTCTTAATGGCCTTGAGGTCTGAAGGCCCGGCATTCTTCTGATATTTGACCTCAACAGGCAGGAGCCTTTTTTCCCTTTTGACGACAAAGTCAACCTCGCTGCCGTTCTTCCAGAAAAAGACGTTGGAACTCAGCCAGTCCTGCCTGTCGTACCTGTAGAAAAGCTCATTGGCAACTACCTGCTCGGAAAGCCTTCCCTTTAAATCCGGCGAGAGAAGCGATTTGCCCACATTATCGCTGTAATCAAGTCAGTTGTCCACCCATCCCGTAAGGCTCCACAGTATAAAAGTATCGAGGAAATATGCCTTTTTCAACTTCTTGAACTTAGGCGTCCCTGTGTTGAGGTCTATCTGGTAGAGGGTTTTCAGGACAAAGGAATTTTCCATCTCCTCCACATATTCCGAGACGGTCTTATGCGTTGCTACATCTATCTTCTTTGCCACCGTCTCCCATCCAAAGGCGGAAACGGATATCTTAAGGAGTTCCCTGACTATCTGCCTTGCGGTCCTCTCGTTCTTCCCCCTTTTTGATATGTCCCCCCGCAGCCACTGCTGGTACAGTTCATAAACCGCGTAACGTATGTCGCCCTCTGAAAAGTATGCGTTAATCGCAGTGATAAACCCGCCGGTTATCAGGTATTGATCGTAAAGCGTCGCAAGCTCTTTTAGATGCGGCTGCACCGAATAGAGGGCCTGAAAGTCGGTGTTATCAATATCAAAGATGTCAATCCCATTCGGAATCCTGTCTGTTATCTGTTTATGCAACTTCGGGTTTATCAGACCCACGTACTCCCTGAACTTTATAGGCAGCAACACCCTGTCGGGACTCTCGACCTTGCCCCGCCTTCCCGGTAGGCGCTCGATCCCCCTTCTTAAATCCGCCGCATTAGAGCCTGTCAATATAACGGTCGCATTCGACAGCCTCCCCTGGTCAACAAGGTGTTTTATCCCCTTTTGCCAATCCTTTACGGACGTCACTTCGTCTACGAATACATACAGCTTTCTGTCCTGCATGTTGAGCTTCTTCAAATGCTCAAGGTATGTCTCGATCAGGGTTATAAGCTCCTTGTAATCATCTATGTTGTCGCAACTGTAATACATGACCTGCTCTTTCGCTATCTTCCTGTTAGAGAGCAGCTCCTCTATCAATATCTTCAAGGCAGTGGTCTTTCCCACCTGTCTTGGGCCGCGGAGGGTATAAACGGCAAACTGCCGGACATCGAATTCATCCAATACCGCAGGCCTCCATTTGAACCTCTGGGCGTTCAACTCCCTGATCTTCGGATCATGTGCGATAAGGCCCTTCTCCTGCCACCAGATGTTTTGGTTTATAATTTGCTGGATCATGATATTATGGCCTCCTGATTATTCCTGAATTTGATATTTATAATATCATAATTGGAAATAAAGGCAACCCGTCTGGCAAGAAAATCGCTCTACTCCGGCGATAACTCGGCATCAAAATTTTGCTGGCCGTCCCTGATTATTCCGTATATTGTTTTCTACCTAAACGGTCATGATAATAGTATTTGTCACCCCCGATTATGAAAACCCATCCCCACCCTGACCCTCCCCTTGAAGGGGAGGAAACTTTTTTTCCACTCCCTCAGGGAAAGCTTTCACCCTTTAGTTTCCTCTCCATCAGGGAGAGGATTAAGGTGAGGGTGGGGTAAGTATTTTCACGGTAAATCCTGCAATCGAACCACAGAGCACACGGAGGAAACCCTTTAATGTCAAAATCTAACCACAGAGAACACAGAGAAGTAAAGGGTTTTAAAAGGTTTTTATACTCAAAATTTATCTCTGTGGTCTCTGTGGTTTGCAGTTTTTAGGTTATAATGAAAGATAGGTTCGCGGAGTAACTCATTTTTACAGGGTATTGAAGTCCAGCGGTACATTTGAAATGATACGAAGCAAGAAAGCCCCATTTTCTTTGCTTTCCGCAAGCAAAGCATATTTAGTTGACCTCTCTTTAAGTTGACAATCTCCTACCTATTTAGTAGATTCAGGCATATCTGATTTTATGGAGGCGCCTGATGGAAGAGAAAAGCATAGAAGTCCACATGCGAGAGGAAAGGCTCATAAAACCTGACCCTGAGTTCAGCAATAAGGCGCATGTAAAGGACATAGCCGAGTATGAGGCTTTATACAAAAAGTCGGTGGAAGACCCAGACGGCTTCTGGGCGGAGCAGGCGAACATCCTTGACTGGCGCAAGAAGTGGGACAGGGTCTCTGAATGGAACTTCGATAAACCTGAGATAAAATGGTTTACAGGCGGAAAACTGAATGTATCAGAAAACTGCGTAGACAGGCACTTAAATACCTGGAGGAGGAACAAGGCAGCCATTATATGGGAAGGGGACGACGGCAGTTACAGGACGTATACATACCAGCAGCTTTCTTATGAGGTAAACAGATTTGCCAACGTACTTAAGAAGAAAGGGGTCAAAAAGGGGGACAGGGTAACCATATACCTCCCTATGATACCTGAACTTGCCATATCAATGCTGGCCTGCGCCAGGATAGGGGCCATCCATAATATCGTGTTCGGCGGCTTCAGCGCCCCCTCCCTCAGGGACAGGATAAGGGACTGCACTTCAAAGCTCGTTATAACCGCTGACGGAGGGATGAGAGGCGGAAAGTATGTCACCCTCAAGCACAACTGCGACGAGGCCCTCCTTGAATGCCCCAGCGTGGAGCAGATGATAGTTGTGAAAAGAGTGGACGGCAAGGTCGAGATGAAGACCGGAAGGGACACATGGTGGGAAGATGAGATGAAGGCGCCTGATATCACCTCAAACTGTGAGCCTGAGCCAATGGATGCGGAAGACCCCTTATTTATCCTTTACACCAGCGGAAGCACGGGGAAACCAAAAGGAGTCCTTCATACAACGGCAGGGTACCTCCTTTTCACGGCACTGACGTTCAAGTGGATATTCGACTACAGGGACGAGGACATACATTTCTGCACAGCGGACATAGGATGGGTTACAGGCCACAGCTATATAGTATACGGCCCACTTGCCTGCGGAGCAACAACTCTTATGTTTGAAGGCGTCCCAACATATCCCCACCCGGACAGGTTCTGGGAGATTGTGGACAAACATAAGGTGAACATATTCTATACAGCCCCAACAGCCATAAGGGCGCTGATGAGGGAGGGAGAAGACTGGGTAAAGAGGCATGACCTGAGGAGTCTCAGGCTTCTGGGCTCCGTTGGGGAACCGATAAACCCTGAGGCATGGATATGGTATCACCACGTGGTAGGAAAATGGAGACTCCGTATTGTAGACACATGGTGGCAGACAGAGACGGGCGGGATACTCATAACGCCGCTTCCAGGCGCAATGTCCCTGAAGCCGGGCTCTGCAACAAGGCCTTTCCCCGGAGTTGTGCCAAAGGTCCTGAGGATATAAAGGGGGAAGGGATATATGCATTCGTAGTCCTGAAGGATGTGGTAAAGCCTTCCGATGCCCTGAAAAAGGAGCTTGAAGGACATGTAAGGTCGCTTATAGGCCCTATTGCCAAACCTGACAAACTCCAGTTCGCAGCAGGCCTACCAAAGACCAGGAGCGGGAAGATAATGCGCCGCATACTTCGCAAAATAGCCAGCGGACACATTGAGGAGGTTGGAGATATATCTACCCTTGCTGACCCCTCGGTGGTGGAGTTGCTGCTGAAGGAAAGGCTATAGAAGTAAGTTCCGGGAATTTGGCGGGACATCTCTGTCCCGCCATGACATTCCTGTCCCGTTTCATCCGGCCTGTTTGCGCAAGATTTATTTTAATCTTCATCTTCATCTTTTAATGCCGCTGCCTCCACCCATCTTCTTCCAAATATCTTAATAAGACTGTCAATGTCAATCCTTATCGCGTCTGCATCACCTCCCAGTGCATTCAGGCTCTCTGTAATGTCAATCAAATCCTGAATGGCCTTTTGGATGTCCTCTCTGGTGATAAGCGGCGCATTTATGATGCTGCTGTATCTTTGAGCTATAGCGCCGTTTATCCCGGCAAGCCTGTTTAATATGTCCATCTCAAGTTCTGTCAGGCTCTGAGCCGTTATCTCTATGGGATAGGTGTTGTATAGCTCATAGGCATTGTTTTTCAAATACTCTACTGTCGTTGTATTTGTATATGTCCCTCCGATGCTCTCTATTTTTGTAAGATACAGGAGTTTTTCCATGCTGTTCGCAGTCAGTTTAAATTCCCATGCAATTGAGTCTTCGCTTGTCACTGCGGCCGGGTATGTTAAGAGAATACCGTTTGTTGAGGGTTTCTCTTTAACCTTTAGGTCAAAATCACCGTCAAGGCTTGTAAGACTTATTTCTATGGCAGCCGGATATGACGGAAGCATGAGGGCCTCTTCCGGCGCGCTGTAATTGACGGCATCTCCCATAAGCCCTGCATATAAAGATGAACCATATTTTTCTGCGGATGCGCTTATGTCAAAGGCAAATAGGACTACCTTGCCTTTTCCGTACCGGTTTATGATTATCATCGGATAGGGCTTGCCTTTTTCTTCTGTAACGCCTGCTGTTACTGCATTGCCGGATTTTATCTCCAGTTTTTGCGCCTTGCCGGTAATTGACAATGTCCCTGGCTGTGTGATTGAGCTTTCCATAAGGGTAAGCGTCCTTGTCTTCTTTGAGAGGTGCCCTTTTGATTTAACCCCTGTAAGTTCTCTAAACTTCTCATCCTCTATCTTCTCGTAGTTGAAAAGGATTAAACCATCCCCTGAGTTTATCCTCTCGGTAAGTTCTTCATCAAGATGGTCTTCTAAGGGTTTCTTGCCAGCAAGGATATAGGTATTGTATAATCCCTTTCTCATCTCTTCTTTGAAGTCTTTTTTATCTCTTACAATCTTATAGTATGGAGCAGTCTGATTGAGGATGTCTGTTACAAAGGTTTCTGCATAATCATCTTTGCCTTTCTCCCCTTTCCCTTTGTCATCTTCTTCAGCCTTGTCAAGAAGCGCCAATACCCTCGGTTGCATGGATATGCCCTTAGTCACTTCAAGGGGCGGCAGAACCTTTAACGGCAGTTCTCCTATTACAAATTTCATGCCTTCTGCCAGGGCAGCGAGCCTTACCGTATAATCTCCAGGTTCAATATCAAGTTTGTCTATGGAGACTCTGCCGGTTGTCTCTTTAAGTATATTCAGGGATGGAAGCGCATTTGCATAATCCTTAACCGAATCACTGCCTCCGGCATGGATAAACTCTGCCTTTACCTCGCCGCCGTTTAAATCTATGTTTCCGTTATTCTTGAGGGTGTAGTTTATATTGAGGTCAAACCCTTGTATCACTGTGTCTTTGCTCAGGCTGAAATTACCTGAAAGAGACGGTGTTGAAAGGATGAAGAAAGCGGTTTTTCCTTCAACAATTACGGCTCCGTTTCCGGCCCATAAGAGTTTTCCTGTCAATGTATAATCGCCCGGAGGAACAACCCCTGTATTCCAATTAAAGCCATAAGATAACAGTGAGGCCGGGGCAAGAAGCTGAATCTCATCTGTCTTATTAAAGACTGCGCTGCCCGAACTGCCTGTTATGCCTGCGTCAAGTTTAATATTTTCATAAGTTTTATCCGATGACAAATTTGCAATATTTACGGCTCTGCCGACATCTTCATTGGCTTTGTATTCACCCTGACCGGTTGCTATGTCAAGAGCAGCTTTAGGCACGGTTATATTCACAGAGGCAGTGTTGTTGTTTTCGTTAAATTCCCTTACAGCATTGCCTGCGTCTGCCGCTGCGTTTATTGTATGGGCTCCAGCCTTTCCGAGGACATTCCAGTTATAGATTGCCTCTGCGCTTTCCCCTGGATTAAGTCCCGACACGTTGAGCGTGTTTATAAGGTCATTTCCATCATAGAGGCTGACAATAGTAGATGGAGATGCAGTCTTCCCCTGATTTATGATTGTTGCTGTAAGTTGTATGGTATTGTCTTTACTGTTCACTGACCCCTGACCACTGACCCCTGTAGTCAAATCCGGCAAATCGCTTCCATACACAATGCCCGTCTCTTTTACGCTCGTCAGACCGCCTGTGGACAGAACAGCCTTGATGGTGTGAGAACCTGGGCTAAAGGCTAAAGGTTCAAGGCTAAAGGTTATATTTACAAAACCATTTAAAGAGACCGACTCGTTTTTAATCACTTGCCCGTCCAGGTACAGGTCAACCATTGCCACAGTGTTTCCATACATGGTCAGGGTAACATTTACCGGCTCAGTGTTGGTCGGATAATTC
>JACQYJ010000179.1 GCA_016208525.1 Deltaproteobacteria bacterium
ACCTTCCCCAAAGTATCTTCGCAATAAGCAAATTAGCAAAGCCTGACCCCAATACCTTCCTGACCCCAATACACACTTTTACAAAAGGGACTCAGCAGAAATAAAAAAGGCGGGTCAAAAGACCCGCCTGAAGATACAGAACAATTAAATATTTAGCACATTACGACACCAAGCAGCATGTTATAATGCTGTAACACCAATAATAGTGGAATTTGCAGTGTCACCACCGTCTGTTTGGGTTACCACGCACGTATTCACGCCGGCAACCAAGAGCGGGAGGGCGGTTAAAGTATAACCAGCTGGAATACCACCCTGCAAAATAGCCGTCGCCGCAGCTGAGCATGACGAACCAGTGGTTGTTGTCCCGCCACCACCTGGGACTTGCGCAGCAGCATAATTAACAGCGCTTGCACCGCTTATCGATCCAGCAACACCATCTAATGCAGCTTGTAACGCCTGCGTCCTAAGATTAATATACCTCGGTATTGCAACAGCGGCCAGAATTCCAAGTAGCACAATAACCATGACAAGCTCAATCATCGTAAAACCTTTTTCGTTTCTCATTTAAACACCTCCCTTTAAAATTTTAAATTAGACTTAACTCAATGATGCGAATAATACACCTACAAATTTCTTTTGTCAATTTTTTTGGTTTTTTTTTACCAGCTTTCATAACCCTTTGAAGAACTCTTCACCCATCCTGTCTTGCTCTCGTAACTGAAAGGAGCGCCAAATGTGTCGAGAAGGTTCCCGTCCTTATCAACGGCCATCCCTTCTATGTATTTATATTTTATAGGACCGCTCCCAGTCGGCAGCGTATAACCCTCCCTGACCATAACACTCAAGCTTTCCGGATACCGGCGGTTCAGAGTGATATAGAGGATTATGGAGGTCCTTATGTTTGACAGTTCTATCCTCATGGCGGCCTCTCTTGTCAATCTTACCGAGGTAAGAAAGTTGCTGATTGCGATAACCAGGAGTATCCCAAGCAGGGAAGTGATTAGCAGCGCCTCGAAGGTCGTCCTTCCTTCATTGCCGGGGACAGTCCCTATTCTACGACTCCACTGCGCTCCGTCCGTATTGCCGGGGACAGTCCCTATTCTACGACTCCGCTGCGCTCCGTCCGTAAATAGGGACAGTCCCCTCTTATTGAATTTACTTTTCACCTCCCTCCCTGCGTAAACTTGACCATGTCCCACATCGGGAGGAAGAGGGCCAGGGCCAGGAAGAGCACCATCCCGAATATGACGGTGAGGAGCATCGGCTCAAGCAGGGTTGACATGTTTCTTATGGTATAGTCAACCTCAGCGCTCAGGTGGTCTGCGACACGCAACAGCATCTCGTCAAGCTTTCCCGTCTCCTCTCCGACAGCCACCATCTGGGTCATCATGGGCGGGAACAGGCCGCTATCCTCCATTGGGGCTGCCAACGGCCTTCCTCCCCGTATCTCGTTCCTTACCCTCTCCACTTCCGATGATATTATGACGTTCCCGACTGACCTGCCGCTTATCTCCAGGGCCATAAGTATCGGAATACCGCTCTTAACAAGGGTCCCAAGTATCATCGTAAACCTCGACATTGAAGCCTTGAGGCTAAGCGGCCCGAATATCGGGAACTTAAGCCTTGCCCTGTCCCACCATGGCCTTCCTATGTCGGTTTTTATAAAAAACCTGAAGGAAAAGACGGCGGCTATCGCTATTACGGCCATTATATACCAGTATTTGCTGAAGATGACGGATATGGAAACGAGGATCCTTGTAGGCAGAGGAAGGGCGATCTTAAAGTTCCCGTAAAGGGTTGCAAACTTGGGGATGACAAAGGTCACAAGGATTGCGACAGCGGCAATCAGGGCGCCTACTACAATCTTAGGGTAAAGAGTCGCCGATTTGATCTTGGATTTGATCTCTGCATCCTTCTCAAGGAGTGTGGAAAGCCTTTCGAGTATCTCATCAAGCACGCCCCCTGCCTCGCCGGCCTCCACCATGCTGACATAAAGCTCATTAAAGACCTTAGGATGCCTTGAAAGGGCATTGGCAATGTTCTCTCCCCTTTCCACATCAGCCCTGACCTTGTCCATGACCTTCTTGAGGGTTTCACTCGCTGTCTGCTCGTTTACTGCCCTCACAGAGCGGACAAACGGGATGCCTGCCCTGTACATAGCGCCAAGCTGCCTTGTAAAGATTATAAGGTCTTCAGGCGTCACACTTTCAAAGAGAGCTTTAAACTTTTCAATGTCAAATGACCCACGTATCTCTCTGACGGATATCGGGATGAAACCCTGGCCCTCCAGGTCCCTTTGCAGGGCGCCCTTGTCCTGCGCCTCTGCCTGGCCGGTTATCAGCTCCCCTTCATAGTTTCTGACCCTGTAAGCAAACTGCGGCATATCTCTTCCTTAGTGGAACTTAACTACTCAGGTTGTTAGGCTGAAGACTGAAGGCTGAAGTATCCTAAAAACCTTCATCTATAGTAGGGTGGGCATTGCCCACCTGTTAAATTTTGATGTTGCATC
>JACQYJ010000167.1 GCA_016208525.1 Deltaproteobacteria bacterium
AAGCTCCTTAGTCTTACCTATGTCATGAAGTATTGAGCCTGCGAGAAGGAGGTCTTTGTTCACGCTTGCATATTGTTTTGAAAGCTCAGTCACCAGGCGGGCCACGGAAAGAGTATGTTCCAGGAGGCCCCCAATGTAAACATGGTGCATCCCCTTGGCCGCTGGGGCGGTCTTCAGCAGCTCAGCAAACTGCTTATCATTCATAAAGGAATCCATGAGCTTTTTAAGATACGGTTCCTTTATACCGGAGATTATCCCCTTCAACTCCGAAAGCATCTCATCAGGTTCTTTCGCTGAGCGCGGAAGGAAATCGTCCGCAGATGCTGTCCCCTCAGGGGCCTTACGCACGCCGATAATGGAAAGCTGGATCTTCCCCTGATAAAGGGAACCTCTACCCTTAACAGTTACAATGTCGTTCTTCTCAAAATGGGTTGCTATCTCCTCGGCGTTGTCCCATACCCTTCCCTCTATCTCACCGCTCTTATCTATGAGCTTTATATTTATATAAGGCTTCCCGTTCTTGGCCATGGCAATATTCTTATCCTTGACCAGGAAGTAGCTCTCCACCTTGTCGTTTTCCTTTATCTCTGAAACAAGCATTTTGTTTGACATGCAACATTCCCCCCTGACACTTATTAGATATAACTACTAAGGTCTGTCTCGCGCAAAGCCGCAAAGCGCGCAAAGAAAAGCAGGTCATTAACCTAAAAAGAGCATTTGCCACGAACTTTCACGGACAAAACACAGATATTTTAAATAATTATCAAAAATAATCGAATCACCTTTTGGGTGAAACAATTTTTCTTTTGAGATGTTTGTTTATCAGGGTTTGTCCGCTTTTGTCCGTGGCCAATTGCCGAATTTAGGTAATCGAATCACCTTTTGGGTGAAACAATTTTTCTTTTGAGATGTTTGTTTATCAGGGTTTGTCCGCTTTTGTCCGTGGCCAATTGCCGAATTTAGGATTAATTGTTTCTTATAAAGGGAAAACTTTTTCTAAGGCTTTCTTAGATATCTGTTTTTCGTCCTTATTGTATTGTTCATTCTTTCTTTGCGTCTTTGCGCGAAAATTGGTTTTGATTAATTCTGGATAACTTTGCCTTGCAGCCAGAGCAGTCACGTCAGATCAGAATAAATGTAGTTTTTATCAGTGTTAATCATAGAAATTCAGTAGTCATCAGTGCCAAAGGTCTTCATTAAATTAGTCAGCTCCTTAATGTCATCAATTATAAAGTCGGCATCCCTGAGGCACTTCCGTTCCCTGTATCCATAAGTAACACCTATAGTCTTTACCCCGGCTGCCTTCCCTGCTGCTATATCAAGATCGCTGTCCCCCACCATTACTGCATTCTTCTGGGTCAGGCCAAAATTCGAAAGGGCATGAAGTACAGGAATTGGAGACGGCTTCTTCTCACTGGTACTGTCGCTCCCGACGACCAGATCAAAGAACCTGTGCAGATCAAGGGCCTCTAATACCTTAACGGAAAGGGCCTCCCTTTTATTTGATATCACAGCCTTCTTGTATCCATTAAGTCCTTCGAGGGTTTCTTTTACCCCTGGATACGGGAAGGTATTGTCTACTATATGTTCTGAATAGAATTCAAGGAACCTATTTACTACTTCCTCCCTATGCCGAAGCCTCTCTTCTCCTATGATCCTTTCTATGACCCTTGTTATCCCCTCTCCCACCAGCGCCGCAACCTCCTCGACAGTCTTGGGAGCGAGGCCATAAGGTCCTGTGGCATAGTTCAGGGAGTTGGTTATATCTTTTATGGAGTTGACCAGTGTCCCATCCAGATCGAATATGACAAGCTTTATCGGCATCGCTTAATAATACATCCTGGGGCTATAGAGTCAAGTTAAAAGAGGGTTTGAGGCGCCTGTTCCACGTGGAACCTGGCCGTAAGTTTGCGCTGCTTCAAAGTTTGCGGTATGATACTTTCTAAGAGTTCTCGTGAGTTATACTGTATAAAATATAGGGCTTTCGCAGGGGCGGAATGCAATACACCCCTACCGTCAGGGCACAGTTAAAAGATGGAGGTAATTTTCACCACAGAGACGCGGAGGCGCAGAGGAACCCTTTTTAATTCCCCTGCCTTCCGGCTTCCCCTCTTAAATTGAGAGGGGAAGAGAGGGGCGTTATCATGAAAGTGGTAATGCATCATAAATGTATATCCTGGAGGCAATCAATGCAGAAGGCACTCTCTTATTTAATTGCTGTTCTGATTCTGATTTATCCATTACATGTTTGCGCTGAAATGAAAGGAGGTAGGGAGATGAAGATAAACGTAGGAAGTGCAGCCTTTACCGAAGGTGGAATGATACCGAAGCAATACACATGTGACGGCGCGGACATCTCGCCGCCCCTCTCATGGTCTACTGTCCCGGAAGGGACAAAGAGTATAACTATTGTTGCAGATGACCCGGATGCGCCTGCCGGGACGTGGGTACACTGGATAGTCTACAACCTCCCTCCAGACCTTAAAGGTCTTCCTGAGAATGTACCTGCAAAGGAGACCCTTGCAAATGGGGGGATGCAGGGAATGACAGATTTCAGAAGGATCGGTTATGGGGGGCCATGTCCTCCAAGCGGGACTCACAGGTACTTCTTCAAGGTATACGCACTTGATAAGATCCTTGACCTTTATCCTGGCGCTATAAAAAAGCGTTTGCTAAATGCTATGGAGGGTCATATCCTGGCTGAAGGGGAGTTAATAGGGAAGTACAGGAGACAATAAAGATGAAAAACCCCTTTTTTCGCATAGCCGC
>JACQYJ010000187.1 GCA_016208525.1 Deltaproteobacteria bacterium
GTTCACAGAGTTTAAGCAGAGAAACACTGAGATGTTTCTTAAATATTAATAACTTTTTCTCTGTGCATCTCATTATTTTCTCAGTGTCCTCTGTGGTTAAGGCCTTTTGCAAGAGGCTCGGTTAAATACGAATTCCTCTCCGCACCTTAACATTCGGCAGTCCGCACCCTTAATGCCCCCCATGGTGCGCTGTGTCCGCATGGCTGGACGGTTCGTTCATGTTGACGTGCCCAGCGTGAGCAGGGTCAGCTGCAGGGATGGAACTGCTCTCGACCTTGAAGCTCTCCAGCGCCGGTGTGTATCCCGGGTTGACCCTCTGCACTATGTTGATGACTGACGCGTGCATGGTGTCAAGGAAAGGCTTTGGATAGAGGCCTATCCAGAACATCATGATAACAAGAGGTATAAGTGTCCACCTCTCCCTGAAGGTCAGATCAGTAAGCTTCATATTTTCCGGGTTTTCCAGCTTCCCGAACATAGTCCTCTGGTAAAGCCAGAGCGCATATGCCGCGCCAATGACTATGCCGCTTGCGGCGATTATCGCCCATATATAGCTGACCTTGAAGGCGCCGAGAAGCACAAGGAACTCTCCGATAAAGCCGTTCAAACCAGGGAGTCCGATGGAGGAGAAGGTGGCCACAGCAAATAGGACCGCGTACACAGGCATTACCTTGGCAACTCCGCCGAAGTCGCTGATCATTCTCGTATGCCTCCTTTCATAAATCAGGCCGACGATAAGGAAGAGGGCCGCGCTGGAAAGGCCGTGGTTTATCATCTGCAGGAGGGCGCCTTCCAGCCCCTGCGGGTTAAAGGCAAAGGTCCCAAGGGTTATGTACCCCATGTGGCTGACGGATGAATAGGCGATAAGCTTCTTCATGTCCTTCTGTGCAAGGCATACAAGGCCGGCATATACTATGGCTATAAGAGAAAGGGTGACAATAAAGGGGACAAAGGTCTGAGCCGCATCTGGCGTTATGGTCAGGGCAAACCTGACAAATCCGTATGTTCCCATCTTGAGGAGAATGCCCGCCAGGATGACGGAGCCGGCTGTGGGGGCCTCCACATGGGCGTCAGGCAACCAGGTGTGGAACGGGAACATCGGCACTTTTACAGCAAAGCCAAGGAAGAAAGCCAGGAATACCCACCACTGGACGTTATACGGGAAGTTCAGCTCCATATATTTAAGTATCTCGAATGTATAGACCCCTGTATAGTGATGGTATACAAAGAACAGCGCAAGGATCGCAACCAGCATGAACACGCTTCCGAAGAGTGTATAAAGGAAGAACTTTATGGCTGCATAGAGCTTTCTCGGCCCACCCCATATGCCGATAATGAAGTACATCGGAACAAGCATGATCTCCCAGAACACATAAAAAAAGATAAAATCAAGGGCCATGAATGCGCCGAGCATACCGACTTCCAGGATAAGTATGGATACATGGAACTCCTTTAACCTCTCCGTAATTGCATGCCAGGATGACATGACTGCAATGAAGGTGACTAAGGTAGTCAGGAGGATGAGGAGGAGGCTGATCCCGTCAATGCCAAGGAGATACTGGACCCCGATGGAGGGGATCCAGGAATGTCTCTCAACAAACTGCATCTCATGGGTATTGTTATTGAAATTCGGTATCAATATCAGGGAAACAAGGAATGTAGCAAATGTTGTAATGGCGGATAGCCGCCTTATCAACTCCTCATTCTGCCTGGGGACAAAAAGCATGATCGGAACGGCCCCGATTAGCGGCAGAAAGATTATAAGCGATAATATAGGAAATCCAAGGGCGTTCTCGTTCATCAGTTCCTCCTAAATTCAAGAGGCTAAGGTTAAGGTTAAGGTTAAGAATTTCCTCAACCTCAGCCTCAAACTCAACCTTATATCAGTATCAGTAAAAGTAATATACACCCATAATAAACACCACACCCAGCAACATCACAAGGGCATAGTTCTGAGCGTCGCCGGTCTGCATCCTCCGAAGCACTCGACTTTTGATATCCACAAACAACGCCAGTCCATTGACAGTCCCATCTACGACATATTTATCAAGGAAGTCGGTTATCTCAGCCTTTATCAGTACAATCCAGCTCGTGCCGTTCACCGCGCCGTCAACCACCTTCCCGTCAAACTCCCAGAGTTCTATCCCGGCCTTTTTTGTTGGATTAACGAACAGGAAGTCATAAAGTTCGTCGACCCAGTATTTATTCAGAAGTGTCTGGTGTACCAGCCTGAACCTCTCTGAAAGAGTTTCAGGATTCAGGGCCTCTATCTTCTTATAGTACATGAGATAGGCAAGACCTATTCCAGAAAGCGCTATTCCAAGCGAGACCAGCATCATGAAATACTCTAAAAGGTGTCCATGCGCGGTCGGCTCTCCTGTTGCCAGGGCGGCAAATTTATGGAAGAACTCCGCCGCTATGCCTTTTACATCATGCTCATGAGCGCCAAAGACATTCCCAAGGAAGTGATGAATAAATCCGTTCCCTGGAGGTAAAGCAAGCGCGCCAACTGTGGCGGCAAGGAAGGCAAGGAGAACAAGAGGGCCTGTCATGACAGATGGAGATTCATGTATATGATGTGCCACATGATGGTCCACCCTCGACTCACCGGTGAATGTGACGAAGTAAAGCCTGAACATATAGAAGGCGCTGCAGAACGCTGCGGCAGCGCCAATTCCCCATATAACATAATGTCCTCCGGAAAATGCCGCCCAGAGAATCTCATCCTTGCTGAAGAACCCGGCAAAGGGGAATATCCCGGCATTTGCCAGCGCTGCAATGAGAAATGTGATCGCCGTAAGCTTTATATGAGGGAACAGTCCGCCCATACGTCTTATATCCTGCTCCCCTGACAGCGCATGAATTACGCTGCCGCATCCAAGGAAGAGGCAGGCCTTGAAGAATGCATGGGTAAATAAATGGTATACCCCTGCTGTGTAGGCGCCGAGTCCCAGCCCCATAAACATGTATCCAAGCTGGCTTACCGTAGAATAGGCCACTATCCTTTTAATATCGTTCTGGGCGATTGCAATGGTTGCGGCAAACAAGGCTGTTATAGCCCCAACTACCGCAATTAACTCCATGGTCGCAGGGGCCATACTGTAAATGACATGGCTTCTCGCCACCATATAGACGCCGGCTGTGACCATGGTCGCCGCATGGATCAGGGCGCTGACAGGGGTCGGCCCTTCCATGGCATCTGGGAGCCATGTGTATAAGGGTATCTGGGCGGACTTGGCGGTGGCTCCGACAAAGAGGAGAAGTGTAATGGCAGTCGCGACCCCTGTCGTAAGATGAGTCGGAGCCAACTGGAATACCTGCTCATAATCAAGGGTCCCAAACTGTGAAACCAACAGGAAAAGCCCAAGGACGAAACCCAGGTCCCCGACCCTGTTGGTAACAAACGCCTTTTTTGCTGCATCTCCGGCAGACTTCTTCTCAAACCAGAATCCGATGAGGAGGTATGAACAGAGACCCACCCCTTCCCAGCCGAAAAACATGAGGAGGTAGTTGTTCCCCATGATCAGGATGAGCATGGATACCGTAAACATTGACAGATATGTAAAGAACCTGTAGTACCCGTCGTCATCGTGCATGTACCCGATGGAATACAGGTGGACAAGGGAAGATATCCCGGTGACAACGAGGAGCATGATTGCGGTGAGTGGATCTATCAAAAAACCAAAAGAGATATGCAGGTCGCCGGAAACTATCCAGTCCCAGTAGTTAACGTTCAGTTTGCTGCCGGAAACGACCTCGAAGAATATGATCAGGGAGATAAGGAAAGAGGTCATTACGGCGCCTGTAGCGATATAGTCGCTGTAATGGCGCCTCATGTACTTCCTGCCAAAGAGGCCGTTAATTAAGGCGGCTATTGTCGGCAAAAGGGGTATCAGCCAAGCATAGTTTATCATACGATTTTTCGCCTCACGTCTAACGTCTTACGTCTCACAGTCTTTTTACCACTTCATCAGATTTATCTCATCCACATTCAACGTCTCTTTGTTCCTGAAGAGCGATACCATTATGGCAAGGCCTATGGCGGCCTCTGCTGCGGCAACTGTCATGATAAAGAAGACAAAGACCTGGCCGTCCATGGAGTCCATCTGTTTTGAAAATGCCACAAGGGAGATATTTACGGCATTCAGCATAAGCTCTATGCACATGAATATAACGATGGCGTTTCTGCGGACCAGGACGCCTATGGCCCCTATCGCAAACAGTATTGCGCTTAACACAAGGTAATGTTCCTGTGTTGCCATTACTTAAGCTCCTTCTTGGTAAGCACAACTGCGCCAACCATCGCCATCAAAAGGATGGCTGATGTCAGTTCGAATGGGAAGAGATAGTCAGTAAACAATACCGCTGCCACTGCCTCGGTATTCCCTCCAAAACCTTTGACTGCATCAGGGGGAAAATTCCCTCTGGCGCCTTTAAAAAAACTGCCTCTAAATATCATTGTTACCTGAAATGCGAATACCAGGCTCAGCGCTATCCCAAAGAATTTCTGGAATGCGTGCCTTGAGGTATTTCTCAGTTCCTCCTTCTGGAGCCTCAGCAACATGATGACAAAGAGGAAAAGGACCATTATGGCCCCGGCATACACTAATATCTGGGCTGCCGCAAGGAACTCGGCCCCGAGCAGTACAAACAGTGCGGCAACTACAAAAAAAACTACAACCATAAAGAGGGCTGAATGGACCGGATTCTTCCCTGCAACAAGACCAAGGGACGCTATTATTGCAATCCCGCCGAATATGTAAAATAGAAACAATTCCATCTTTAACCCCGGTTTTTTAAAATTCTTACTAATACTTATCATCTAAACCCCCGTGAGCCGCGAGCCGTGAGCCGTTACTTTACAGCTTACTGTTTACGGTTTACTGTTTACGGCCATTACAGCTATCCGAACACAGTCATAAAGACCGCCGTCAAAAGTATGTTTACTATTGACGCCGGCAACAAAATCTTCCATCCCAGGGTCATCAACTGATCGTACCTTAACCGCGGGAGCGTTGCCCTTACCCAAATCATGAAGAAAACAACAATAAGAAGCTTGATAACAAACCAGGCCAGCGGAGGCAATACGGGGCCGTGCCAGCCGCCAAGGTAGAGGGTTGTGACAATACCGGACACTGTAATGATATTTATGTACTCGGCAAGCATGAACATGGCGTACTTCATGCTGCTGTACTCTGTAAAGTAACCCGAGACCAGCTCCGACTCCCCCTCCGGAAGGTCAAATGGAGTCCTGTTCAACTCGGCAATGGCAGCAGTTATATAGATTGCGAAGCCAAGGAACTGGGGAATTATGAACCACACCCCTTTCTGTGCTTCAATCAGCTTCACCATGGAGAGGGATTGGGACATCATGATCACGCCGACTATTGCAAAACCCATCGAAAGCTCATAGCTGATCATCTGGGCGGAAGACCTCAGCCCACCCAGGAGCGAATATTTGCTCTCAGACGACCATCCTGCCAGGACTATCCCGTAAACCCCGATAGACGATACCGCAAATATATAGAGGATACCGATGTTGATATCCGCCATAAACAATGTCACATTCCGACCAAGGATCGAGACCTCTGGCCCGAAGGGAACAACTGCAATTGTCATTACCGCAGGGATCAGAGCCATGGCAGGGGCTATCACAAACACCGCCTTAGAGGCATTGTCAGGGATTATGTCTTCCTTGAGAAAGAGCTTTATGCCGTCTGCAATAGGCTGCAGGAGCCCCCAGGGGCCGACCCTGTTCGGCCCCGGCCTTATCTGCATGTAGCCGAGGATCTTTCTCTCCGCCAGCGTGATATATGTCATGGTCAGCATCACTGCGCCGAATATGACGAACATCTTTACCAGCATTATTATTACAAATTCAGTCATTTTCCCTCGTTGGGGACAGTCCCTATTCTACGACTCCGCATTTGCTCCGTCCGTAAATAGAGTAAATAGGGACACTCCCCATATTACTCCTTACTCCTCACTGTCTTTACCTGTCTACCTCTCCCATAACGGGGTCAAGGGCGCCTATTATAGCTATAAGGTCGCCTATGAGTTTTCCTTCGGCCATCTTGGCAAGGGATTCCAGGTTGACAAATGAAGGAGGCCTGAATCTAAGCCTGTAAGGCTTATTGCTTCCATCAGACACTATATAGAAACCGAGCTCGCCCCTTGGGGTCTCTATGCTGTGATAAACCTCGGCAACGGGAGGTTCAAACCCCTCTGACACTATCTTGAAGTGGTGGATCAACGACTCCATCTCTGTCATTACTTTCTGCTTCGGCGGGAGGCAAATCTTCGGGTCATCGGCAAGAAAAGCGCCGCCTGGAAGCCTGTCCAGGGCCTGCTGCACTAACTTCAGAGACTGCCGCATCTCCTCCATCCTTACCAGGTACCTGTCAAACACATCCCCTGTCTTACCTGTAGGGATATCAAATTCATAGTTTTCATAGCCGCAGTACGGGTTCGACTTCCTTACGTCCCAGGGGACACCGCATGAGCGGAGGAGCGGCCCGCTCAACCCCAGGTCTATGGCATCCTCTTTTGATATGATGCCGACGCCTTCAGTCCTTATCCTCACTATCTTATTGTCCTGGAAGATACGCTCATAGTCGTTCTTCATCCTTTCAGGGAATATAGCTATGAAGTCCCTGACCTGTTTTTCAAAGCCAACAGGAAGATCCTTCCTGAGGCCGCCAATGTCAAAATAGTTGATCGTAAGCCTTGCCCCTGCACACGCCTCAAAGATATCGAGGATCGTCTCCCTTTCCCTCATGCAGTAGAAGAACAGGCTCATGGCCCCGATATCAAGACCGAATGTGCCAAGCCAGATAAGGTGGCTGGCGATCCTCTGAAGCTCCGTCAATAAAACGCGGGCAACCATGGCCCTTGGCGGGATCTCCAGACCAAGGAGTTTTTCGACAGTCATGCAGTAAGCAAGGTTATTTGAAAGAGAGGCTATGTAGTCTTCTCTGTCGGTTAAAGGAATGAACTGATGGTATGTCAGATTTTCTCCAAGCTTCTCCACTCCTCTGTGCAGATAACCTATCTCAGGTGTCAGCTTTACAACCGTTTCGCCGTCAAGCTCAAGGATGAGCCTCAGAACCCCGTGGGTGCTGGGGTGCTGGGGACCCATATTAAGTATCATATTCTTTGTCTCAGCCATCTCTACCTATCGTCCTTTCAGCGGATAATCCTTCCTTAAAGGGTGACCGTCCCAGTTCTCAGGCATAAGTATCCTGGTAAGGTTAGGGTGACCTTCAAAGATTATCCCGTACATATCAAAGGCCTCTCTCTCATGCCAGTCTGAGGTGCTCCAGATACCGGTTACTGAGGATATCTTTTCCCCTTCTCCAACCATTGCCTTGAGCCGTATCCTGTGGCGCTTGCTTATGGAGAAAAGATGGTAGACCACTTCAAACCTCGTTTCCCTCCCCATGTAATCAACACCGCAGAGGTCGGAAAGGAAATCAAAGGAGAGCTCAGGGTCGCTTTTTAGATATCTGCAGACCGCAACTAAATCCTCTTTCTTTATGATTACGGTGTTCTCGTCCCGGAATGAATAAGAATCCAGGAAAGAATCCGGGAACCTCTCTTTAATTTTTTGAACCACTATTTCTGACATTTCTCTTCCTAAATAAGACAACTTTTTTACCGCAGAGGCGCGGGGGCACAGAAAATACTTTAACTCCAGAGGGTCTTGCAAAACTCTAAAAACAGGTCATTTAAAAACCATTTTTACCACAAAGTACACAAAGAACACGAAGGAAAATCAAAATATAGAGGCATTTGAAGCCTTTTCTTTAACTTTGTGTCCTTCGTGCCCTTTGTGGTTAAATATATGAAGCATTTTGAAAGAGGCAAAATCAAAATATAGAGGCATTTGAAGCCTTTTCTTTAACTTTGTGTCCTTCGTGCCCTTTGTGGTTAAATATATGAAGCATTTTGAAAGAGGCTCCCCAATTACTGTTTTAAATCTTTCTCAGCGTCTCTGCGTCTCAGCGGTTCAGCTCAGGCCCTCTTAACCCTTAATGAATGTTCCTTGTCAATCTTCTCCTGTAGCTTCATGATCCCATATATAAGCGCCTCCGGGCATGGGGGGCAACCCGGGACATATACGTCCACCGGGACGATCTCATCCACACCCTGAACAACTGAATATGTGTCAAATATATTCCCCGTATTTGCGCAGCTACCCATTGATATCACATAACGCGGCTCAGGCATCTGGTCATAAACAGCCCTTAACGCAGGGGCCATCTTCTTTGTTACAGTCCCTGCAACTATCATTAAATCCGACTGCCTGGGGGTCCCCCTGAAAACCTCTGCCCCGAACCTCGATATATCATATCTTGCGGAGACCATTGCTATCATCTCTATGGCGCAACATGCGAGACCGAAGGTCATGGGCCACAGGGACGAACGCCGAGACCAGTTTATGACCTTCTCCGCAGAGGTAACCATGACATTATCGCCAAGCTTGCCGAGTGCCTGTTCTATTCCCATTCCAGCGCCCCTTTCTTCCATACATAGACAAGGCCTATCAGAAGGATAGCGATGAATACGCCCATCTCAATGAGCCCAAACATCCCGAGCCTCTTAAATACGACGGCCCATGGGATCATGAATACACCTTCAATATCAAATATAATGAAGAGCATGGCTATGATATAAAATTTTATAGGAAACCTCTCCCACGTATTGCCGACAGGCGGCATACCGCATTCATATGGGGACAGTTTTTCTCTGTAAGGGTTTTTAGGCCCTATAAGGTGTGATGCGAGGATGGTGCCGAATGCAAACGCCACTGCAAGGACAAAGAGGGCTAATATTGGTAGGTAGTCTATCATGTCGTTCCCCTAATTAAGATTATTTAAGATCAATCGGGAAATCGGCCTGCATCATGCCCTTGGCCATAAAGTTCGATTAAGATAATTTAACTTTTCCTTTTTGTCAAGGAGAAAAAGGTTGATTGTTCGTTAGAAATTATCGGCATGCGCTGGCATTTAAAGAGATAAACTCCTTGATAGGAGATGCCCATTCTGCTATCCTCTTAAAACATGTTCACAATCGCCGACAAGGGACTCATCGCTTTTCTTGCCATTCTTACCATCTTCAGTTACTCCATGGCAAGTGGTGGAAGGCAGGGGGTGGAGATCAGGATAGAGGCTGGCGGGAAGCAAGTCGGAACGCACCTGCTCAGAAAGGACAGCGTTTTTGATGTAAAAGGCGCTCTTGGGACCAGCAGGATATCCATCAGGAGCAACAAGGCCTCATTTTTGTCATCCCCATGCAGGAACAAGGTATGCGTCCACCAGGGTGAGATCGGCAAGAACGGCCAGATGGCTGCATGCCTACCCAACAAGGTTGTAATAAGGGCGCTGGGAGGCGATGGGGATTATGACGCAGTTACACGCTGAAAATGGATCAGACCTTGAAAGGGTGAGGAGGAACACCCATCTGGCGCTCCTCGTGGCCCTGGCATCCGCTGTCCATACCATAGAGGCCGCTATTCCTACCCCGGCGCCCTGGCTCAAGTTCGGGCTTGCCAATATTCTCACCATAACCGCAATATCCTTGTACGACTTCTGGGCAGGGTTAATAGTGGCCTTCCTCAGGGTAATGGTAGGTTCCCTGATAATAGGGACGTTCCTTACCCCATCCTTCTTCATAGGTCTTTCCGGCGGGATAGCCAGCGCAGTAGTAATGGGGGTATCTTACAGGTTTTTCAAAGGCATCTTTAGCCTTGTCGGGATAAGCGTCCTCGGGGCATACGCAAGCAATCTGGCCCAGGTTGTTACGGTTTACGCCCTGTTCATAAGACACTCGGAGATATTCATGCTCCTGCCGGTATTCCTGGGTTTCGGGCTTGCAACAGGCATCGTAAACGGCATAGGAGGGGAGTTCCTCGTTAGGCATATAAAGAGGCTCCCCGCCTTCAGGTCTGTTGTATGAAAATTACTTTTCGGGCCTCGCTTATGAGATAAAGGACCCCTGACTTGACTCCCTTTATCCTGTTTGATATTCTTTGCAAAGTAAGTTGGACTTTTTGAATTACTGGAGGTGAGCAGATGAAGGCGATATGCACGGAAGTACCGGACCGGATGTACGGGGAGGTGAAGTCACTTGTAAACAGCGGCTGGTTTCGAAACGAAGATGATCTTATTTTAGAGGCCCTTCGACGTTTTCTGGATACCCATAAAGTTGAACTGATGGAGCAGTATATCCGTGAAGATGTAGAATGGGGTCTGCATGGAAAAGATTAAAGGGTATAATGCTGCGGTTTGTGATGCAGGCCCCGTTATCCACCTTGATGAATTGGGAAGTTTAGACCTCTTGTCCGATTTTCATCCACTGCTGATTTCAAAGACTGTTCAGTCGGAAATAATTAAACACAGGCCAACGGCATTAAAAAGTGCCGGATTTAAAATAAAACTCGTTGATCTAATCGCACCCCAGGGGCCGCGCCTGTCAGTCCTTTCCAAAGCTCTTTCACTTGATCAAGGTGAACTGGAATCATTATCAGTTGCGCAGGAAATGCCCGGTGTCTTTTTTCTTACAGACGATGCGGCGGCACGTCTTGCAGGGGAAGAGCTTGGATGTAAGGTGCATGGAACCATAGGCATTATTTTGAGGGCGATTCGTAATAAGATGAAAACTCCGCAGGAGGTTGTTGGGCTGCTCAATCAGATTCCGAGTAAAACAACACTTTTCTTGAGACCGGCATTATTAGAAGAGATTACTCAGAAGGTTAAAAAGGAATATTCTTTATAGGTCTTTCCGGCGGGATAGCCAGCGCAGTAGTAATGGGGGTATCGCACAGGTTTTTCAAAGGCATCTTTAGCCTTGTCGGGATAAGCGTCCTTGGGGCATACGCAAGCAACCTTGCTCAGGTTGTTACGGTCTACGCCCTGTTCATAAGACACTCGGAGATATTCATGCTCCTGCCGGTATTCCTGGGTTTCGGACTTGCAACAGGCATCGTAAACGGGATAGGAGGGGAGTTCCTCGTTGGGCATATAATGAGGCTCCCTGCGTTCAGAGAGGTTGTTTGATATTCACAGAAGTTTGAGTGAAAAGGTTGAAGAGGAGATGGCAAAGTAGGGTTGCAAATCTAATATCTTGTAGAACTTAAAAATATAGGAGGGAAATGACAATGACAACGCCGGTAGAACTGGTTCATCAGATCGAAAAACTGCCACCCAGAGAGAGAGTAAGAATCGTAGATATCGTTATGCGTGATGTAATACGTCCCGATGCCGATATTGATAAGGTATGGGCGCAAGAGGCTTTGAGACGATGGGACGCCTATAAAAAAGGAAAAGTTAAGCCGGTTCCCTATGAAGAAGTAATGTCCAAGTATAAAAAATCATGAAGCTATCTCTCTTGCCTTTGGCTCAAGCGGAGCTTGATGATGCCTTTTCATGGTATGAGGAACAGGCCGGCGGCCTTGGATATGAATTTCTCGATGAGTTAGATCAATCAGTGCGACTTATTGCTTCTTTTCCGGAGGCGTTTGAGCAGATAGAGGATGCCGTGAGGCGTTGCCTTGTCAACCGATTCCCTTATGGAGTTATTTACGGCATTGACGGAGTAGAGGTAGTCGTTATTGCGGTTGCCCATTTGAAGAGAGAGCCAAATTACTGGATAGATAGAAAGAGGTTCTGAGCATCATCTATTTTTGTCATTCCCGCATTGTTTAAGCGGGAATCCAGAAGTAACTTATGCCGAGAATAAACGAAGCCACAGATACGTATTTAAAGGTCATTGAAGAGTTAAGCAAGCTCGGCAGGAGGCGGGAGATAGCTTGGGGAGTATGCCTTGAGCGCCCTCCTTTTCCCTCGCCCCTTGCGGGAGAGGGGCAGGGTGAGGGGCAACTGGCATGTCCCCCCTCTTAAGATAAGGGGGTCAGGGGGCGTTAAGAAGGGGCCAGGCAGTTTTACAGGCGGAAACACAAGGCGGGTGGCGGGTTTAAAATAAACATCTGTCCCGTTTATTTCAAGGGCCGTTTTTATAAGAAAGTTCAATACACTATTCCGTAGAAATTATAAATTCCCATAAAAGAAAGTTTAATTGTTGATTTTTTGCCACATATCATGGGACAAGACAATACATTATATATGAGGGTCTTGCAAAACTCTAAAAACAGGTCATTTGAGCCTCTTGCAAAACTCTAAGAAACGCAGTTTTGTCATTTCGACCAGCGGGAGTTAACTTCAGCCGGGGATTTTTTTATCCCGTAGAAACAGGTCTTCAGACCTGTTAACATGGCTGAAGCCATGTTTCTACAACTTCGTTCGGAATGACACAAAAGGGGACTTTTGCAAGAGGCTCATTTAAAAACCATTTTTACCACAAAGTACACAAAGAACACGAAGGAAAATCAAAATATAGAGGCATTTGAAGCCTTTTCTTTAACTTTGTGTCCTTCGTGCCCTTTGTGGTTAAATATATGAAGCATTTTGAAAGAGGC
>JACQYJ010000188.1 GCA_016208525.1 Deltaproteobacteria bacterium
GTCTACAAGGGACAACACCCTGACAACATTGAACCCTTCAGCCGTTACCCTTTCAACAGCCTTCAGCATGGAGCCTCCGGTTGTAACCACATCCTCCACAACCGCCACATCCGCACCGTTTCTCAGGTTTTTTCTTCCTTCTATCCACTGCCCTGTGCCATGTCCTTTAGGCTCCTTCCTGACTATAAAGGCAGGGATGGGGTTACCTTCCATATAACTGGTCATAGATATTGCGGTGACAACAGGGTCTGCCCCAAGTGTAGGACCGCCGACTCCTTCTACTTTTTTACCTGTCTTAAGCATACCGTACATGAGCCTGCCTATCAAGCAAGCCCCCTCCGCATGGAGGGCTGTCTGGCGGCAGTCTATATAAAAGTCGCTCTCCCTGCCGGATGCAAGGATGACCTTTTTATTCTGGTATGATTTATCACGCAATATCTCTAAAAGCCTGGTTCTGGAATCCACAAATTACCCCCAAACTCATTATTCTCGCCAAGGCGCAAAGCTCGCAAAGAAAAATGAGGCGCTTGCAAAACTATCCTTTGTGGTTCGACAGGCTCACCACGAACGGGGAAAAATCAATTATTTCACGCCCCCCACCGTTCACCCTGAGCTTGTCGAAGGGTAATCTCGGATTTTTGCAAGAGGTTCCCCTGTATATTGAGTTTATAACCTCATTATTTTTAACAGATTGGAAGAAAGATGACAAGCGATTTTATTATGGGAAACTGAATGAAATTAATGTAGGAACCATTAGGGTCAGACTTTGATAATTTGCTTTTGTGTTGTACCTAAATCCTGCAATCGAACCACAGAGCCCACTGAGGAAGCCCTTTAATGCCACTGGCATACCCTTGTTTTAAATCTTTTCTCCATGGACTCAAAAGGTGACTTTTAAAAGCTCAATAATTTTTAAATCTAAAGCATGAGAACACAGAGAAGAAAAAAGGTTACAAAGGTTTTTATCCCCAAAAAATATCTCTGTGCCCTCTGTGGTTTGCAGTTTTTAGGTACCAATAAATTTGTCGTAGCCCCAAGACAATTATTCAAGTCTGTAGTTCGGCGCCTCTTTTGTGATTATAACGTCATGTACATGCCCTTCCTTAAGGCCGGAAGATGTTATCTTTACGAATCTGGTATTTTTCCTTAGTTCTTCAATATTCCTGCAACCCACATAACCCATCCCTGCACGGAGACCTCCTATGAGTTGATAGATAAGGGTGGAGATGCTCCCTTTATAAGGGACCCGCCCCTCTATCCCCTCTGGGACAAGTTTCAGCTCGCTTTCAACCTCCTGCTGGAAGTACCTGTCTTTGCTTCCGGCCTTCATCGCCTCAAGCGACCCCATACCCCTGTAAACCTTGTAGCTCCTTCCCTGATAAAGGATCATCTCTCCGGGACTCTCATCAGTCCCGGCAAAGAGTCCGCCGATCATCACCGAGTGAGCGCCTGCCGCAAGGGCCTTTGGTATGTCTCCTGAAAACTTTATACCTCCGTCGGCAATTATCGGGATGCCGTGCCTTTCGGCAGACCTGACGCAGTCCAGGATGGCACTTATCTGGGGCATACCCACACCTGCAATGATCCTCGTGGTGCATATTGAGCCAGGGCCCATCCCAACCTTTACGGCATCGGCCCCGGCCTTTATAAGGGCCTCAGCCGCCTCGCCAGTAGCAATATTCCCGGCTATAAGCTGGCAGTTCGGGAAGCTCTTTTTTGTGGCAATTACCGCTTCAATAACACCCCTGGTGTGCCCGTGGGCCGTGTCAATCACAAGGACGTCCGCGCCAGCAGAGAGCAGCGCTTCTGCCCTTGCCTCCCTGTCAACACCTACTCCGATGCCAGCCCCGGCCCTCAGGCGTCCGAGGTTGTCTTTACAGGCATTTGGGTACTTCACCGCCTTCTCTATGTCCTTCACAGTTATCAGACCGGCCAGGTTCCCCTTCTTATCCACAATCAGGAGTTTTTCTATCCTGTGCTGGTGGAGGATGTCCTTCGCCTTTTCAAGAGTTGTGCCGACCGGGGCGGTGATAAGCTCCTTTGTCATTACATCCGATATCTTCTTGTTGAGCTTCTTCTCAAAACGGAGGTCCCTGTTGGTCAGGATGCCGACCAGCTTCCCACCCTTAGTTATCGGGAACCCTGAGATGTTGTGCCTTCTCATCACCTCCAGGGCATCGCTTATCTTCTGGTCAGGCTGCATGGTTATAGGATTGGTCACCATGCCGCTCTCATACTTCTTTACCTTGAGGACCTCAGCTGCCTGGGCCTCTATGGAAAGGTTTTTATGGATTATGCCTATTCCGCCCTCCTGGGCAACGGCTATTGCTGTCAAAGACTCAGTCACTGTATCCATGGCTGCGCTTATTATCGGCATGTTCAGCCTTATATCCCTGGTAAGAGATGTGGATATGTCGGTATCCTTAGGCAGGGTTGTGGAATAAGCCGGGACGAGCAGTACATCATCGAAAGTCAGGGACTCCCTGATATCACCTTTCATAGCGTCTCCTTTAGTTTTGTTTTCCCCTTTTTTATTACAATTCGTGTTGGATGTCAAGGCAACCGGTTTGATATCAACGGCTACTTCGCTTCGATTACCCCTTCCATCTTCCTCTGAACCATATCTATCAATACACCTTCAAGAAGACCGCCGTCACTGACCATCATTTCTCTGAATCCGAATATCTCCATGGTCTTCAGAACTATTACAGCGCCTGCAACGATAAGGTCTTCCCTGCCTCTTTCTAATGAGAACACCTTGCTTCTTTCACTAAGCGCCAGCGGATATATATCGTTAAGAAGCCTTTTTACCCGGTTATAGGTCAGCACATAATTGTTTATTCTGGAAGGGTCGTAACTCTCAAGTCCCTGATCCATGGCCGCCAGGGTGGTTATAGTTCCCGCCGTCCCTATCAGGGTTACATCCATGTTCTCCGGCGGAAGCCTCTTTTTTAATCCGTTTTGGACCAGATTGTCCAGGAACGGCTTTAATATTCCGACCACATGGTTAGAGACCTTTTCAATCTCTTCCTCTTTTGTCGGGTCTGAATGCAGAAAGGTTTCAGTTGCATGGACAACCCCCAGTTTAAGGCTTTCCGAATAGAGAGGGTTGCCAAGGCTGGACAGTATATATTCGGCGCTTCCGCCTCCTATATCAAAGACAAGGGCATCGCCGGTCTTTACCGTTATACAGGACAGGACGCCTTTCAGGGCAAGGAGGGCCTCCTCATCTCCGTCTATGACCTCCACATTAAGGCCTGTTAAATCCTTAACCATCCTGACAAACTCTCTGCCGTTAGGGGCCTCTCTGACAACGCTGGTGGCAACGGCCCTTGCCTCCTCCACCTTATGTTCCCTTAAAAGCTCGGAGAATGCCGAGAGGGTGGCAATCCCTCGCAACATGGAATCCCCGGTCAGCCCGCCGGTGGCGGTAAAGCCTCCGCCCAGACGGGTTATCTCTCGTTTTATAACTCTCTGTCGAAGCTGTCCATCGTCATTTAACTCTGATATCAGCAAGCGGAATGTGTTGGTCCCTATATCTATAGAGGCAAGAGATCTGGCCAATTAAATATCTCCTTTTTTATTCGAAGTATACCATGTTTCGTAAATATCTTGTTGGATTAACTCCCTTCTGGTATCTTAGACTGCGATGAAAGACTGTTTATCCATTATAAGGATGAATACATCGGACAGGGCAGTTGCGCTTCAGGAAGCAGGCTTCAGCGACGGCAGGCTTGCGTCGCGGAACATAGACGATCTTAATGCATATCCTGAGATTTCGGATAAGCTCCCGCTGATTATCGAGTTGGCCCTTAATTCCCCTGATCCAGACTCTGCATTGAACTTCGCGGAGAGGTTCATGGCCGCTGCGAAAGAGTCTGGAGTAGGTATAGGAACCGTTACAGACAACATCCCGCTCTTTATTAAGCTATACGGGAGCAGCGAGTTCCTCTCCTCCATACTCATCAGGAGGCCGCACAACGCGGTGGAGTTGATCTCCTCCCCCTACCTTCATAAAGGAGATGCTCAGGGTCGGTTGCAGAGACCTGTTCGGTTACGGCGCACTTGACGAGATAACGTCCGAGCTTTCATCCCTGGCATCGGCTGCCCTTGATACTGCATACCGCTTTTGTCTTAACCTTTTGAAAAGTAGTTATGGCGCACCTTATTACAGGGATGAGACAGGGGCGCTTAAAGAATGCACCTTCGTAGTCCTTGGGATGGGGAAACTTGGCGGTAATGAACTGAATTTCAGCTCAGATATAGACCTGATATATCTTTATCAATCAGATGAAGGCGAGACCCGTGGCGGGGACAGGACATATACTCTGTATGAGTTCTACTGCAAGATGTCGGAACTCATTACAAAGGCCATATCAGCCAATACTGAAGACGGTTTTGTCTTCAGGGTGGACCTGAGGCTTCGGCCTGAGGGGCAGAACGGCCCTGTTGCCAACTCAATAGCAAGCGCAATGATTTACTATGAATCATGGGGGGAGACGTGGGAGAGGTCTGCCATGGTTAAGGCAAGGCCTGTTGCAGGAAATCTTTCCCTTGGGGACAGCTTTTTGAAGGAGTTGGAGCCTTTCATATACCGTAAATACCTTGATTTCACAACTATTGAGGATATCAAGGAGATGAAGCTCAAGATCGACAGGGAGCTGGCATTGAAGCCCGGCATGTGGGACGTAAAGCTTGGGAGCGGCGGGATCAGGGAGATAGAGTTCCTCGTGCAGGCCACTCAACTGATACATGCCGGGAAGGACAAGGCTCTCAGGGAAAGGAACACCCTTAAATCCCTCCAGAAACTGAAAGATAAGGGGCTGCTCACTCATGAAGATCATGAGACCCTTGCTGCTGCATACAGATTTTTGAGAACTGTTGAACACAGGATCCAGGTGGAAAATGAGAGGCAGACCCATAAGCTTCCGGCAAAGGCCGAGGATATTAAGAGGCTTGCAAAGAGGTGCGGCTTCATGGAGCTTGCCGATTTTAAAAAAGCCCTTGAATTTCACAGCGGTGATGTGGAGAGGCTCTATGACGGAATATTCCATGAGCCGTCCAGGAGCGTAGAGGATGTTCCTCCCGAGGTGATTCACATCTTTTCACCGGAGGCTGATAAAGACGAAGTTGTCAGGAGGCTCAGTTCCATGGGGTTTGAGGATACTGAAGCAGCCTATCGCAGGCTTGATGCCTTGAGGGAAGCCGGACCGTCATCCCGTCTTTCTCATCGCAGCAGAACAGCATTAAGGAGGCTTGCACCGCGCCTTTTCCTGGAAGCGTCTAAATCCCCCGACCCTGATATGGCCATTGTTAACCTGGAGAGATTCCTCAATGCCGTGGGAGCAAAAGGAGGTTTCTATTCCCTCCTCCTTGAAAATCCAAAGATGATAAGGTTTTTGGCCGCATTGTTTGGGACCAGCGAGTTCCTTTCCCATTTCCTGATAGCTCACCCGGAGCTTCTCGATACACTTCTCAGGGCTGACACTGTTACGCCGGTGAAGAGAAAGGAAGAACTGGGCCTGCCGGAGGTCTCTGCCCAGCTAACGACTATTGAAGATATCTCTCTGGAGACTGAGCTTAAGGTATCACTGGAAGAGATAAGGACGAGGTATGGAGCCCCCTTTTTGTCTGACGGGAGTGAGGCCGTCATATCGGTCATAGGTATGGGTAAGCTTGGCGGGGGGGAGATGAACTACTCGTCAGACCTCGATCTGATATTTATCTATTCGGGAGGTGGTGAGACAAAGGGACCGAAGGTAATCACAAACCAAGAGTACTTTGCAAGAGTAGCCCAGAAGGTCATATCCTTCCTGACTCTTCAGACCAGAGAAGGGTATCTGTACAAGGTGGATACAAGACTGAGGCCTTCAGGGAGCGCCGGGACCCTGGTATCGTCCCTCGACGCCTTTATGGCATATCACAGAGAGAGCGCACGGCTATGGGAAAGGCAGGCCCTGATTAAGGCAAGGTGTGTGGCCGGTGACGCGGAATTTGGAGAGAAGGTAGCAAGGAGCATTGCATCAGTTGTATACAATCCCGGCATTGACGATGAGGGGCGGAAAGAGATGTGTCATCTCAGGGAGCGGATGGAAAAAGAGCTTGCCAGGGAGGGACCAGAAAGATATAATGTGAAAAGCGGTCGTGGTGGTATTGTGGATATAGAGTTTACCACCCAGTTTCTACAGCTAAAGCATGGGACTGAACTGGTCGGCCTTAGAAACCCCAAAACCCTGGATGCCCTGAAGGCCGTATTTGATGCCGGACTTATTGAACCGGAAGATTATTCAGCGCTAAAAGATGCCTATCTATTCCTTATGAAGACCGAAAACAGATTGAGGATACTTCACAATATATCTACAGATCAGATGGACCTGGACGCCGGCAGGCTTGCAAAGCTTGCCAGGAGACTTGGCTACGAAAGCCAGGGGGCGGACGCGCCAGGTGATATTTTCTTAAGGGATTACCGGAGTCATACAGAGAAGGTAAGGGAGATATATAACAGAATAGTGGTCAGGGGTCAGTGATCAGGGGTTAGTAATAATTCAACCGACCACCGGCTTCTGGCCGCCGACCACTGAATCATTGGAGGTTTAACATGGAACTAAACGATATTCTGGCTGTTGCTGTCAAGGGAAGGGCATCGGATACACATCTGAAGGTCGGTCTTCCTCCAGTCTTTCGGGTAGACGGCTCGCTCATACCAATGAAGGATGCCCCACGCCTTGCGCCGGAAGACATCTCCAAAATGTCTGATGGGATCATGAGTCCTGTTCAGAAAGAGAAGTTCAAGCATACAAATGAGATAGATCTTGCCTATGGCGTCCCCGGACTTGGAAGGTTCAGGGTAAATATATTCCAGCAAAGGGGTACCACAGGAATGGTCCTCAGGGTTATCCCTATGAAGATCCTTGGAATAAAAGAACTGAACCTTCCACCGGTATTGGAGAAGCTGGCCGATGAACACAGGGGGCTCATCCTTGTCACTGGGACTACCGGAAGCGGGAAGTCAACTACCCTGGCCGCTATGTTAGATCAGATCAATTCAACCAAGACCCATCATATAATGACTATTGAGGACCCAATTGAATTCCTTCACAGGGACAAGAAAAGCGTAGTAAACCAGAGAGAGGTAGGGTTTGACACCGCTTCATTTGCCAGCGCCCTTAAGGCTGCTTTGAGACAGGATCCGGACATCATTCTTGTAGGTGAGATGAGGGACATGGAAACAATTGAGACAGCCATAACAGCC
>JACQYJ010000189.1 GCA_016208525.1 Deltaproteobacteria bacterium
AGAGGTATCCTCTGGAGCCACAGGCCATTATGAGGCTATACAGATCACCTATGACCCGGGAAAGATAAGGTATGAGCTATTGTTAGATACATTCTGGAGGAGTACTGACCCTACCGATGCAAGTGGCTCGTTTGTCGACAGGGGACAGCAGTATGCATCAGCCATCTTCTACCACAATGAAGAGCAGAGGCAACTGGCAGAGTTGTCAAAGGAAAGTCTCGATAAATCCGGCGTCTTCGATAAGCCAATTGTGACGGCGATCCGCAAATTCGAGGTCTTTTACAAGGCCGAGGATTCCCACCAGGACTATTACAAGAAGAACCCATTAAGGTATAAGTACTACAGGGCCGGGTCTGGACGTGACAGGTTCCTCAAAAAGGTCTGGAAAGTAAAGGAAGAAAAGAAGCTCTCATTTAGCAAACCTTCCGACCGGGAGCTAAGGAAGAAGCTCACCCCCATTCAGTACGAAGTCACCCGGAAAAACGGGACAGAGCCTGCATTTAAGAACGAGTACTGGGACAACAAGCGAGAAGGGATATACGTAGATATTGTATCCGGTGAGCCCCTTTTCAGTTCCCTTGACAAGTATGACTCCGGCACAGGTTGGCCGAGCTTTACTAAACCGCTGGAACCTGACAATATCGTGGAAAGGGAGGACATGGGGTTCTTCAGGAGAAGGACGGATGTGCGGAGCAGGCAGGCCGACTCACATCTTGGACATGTTTTCAACGATGGTCCAAAACCTACAGGGCTCAGATACTGTATGAACTCCGCCGCGCTCAGGTTCATTCCAAAGGAAGAGCTCGAAAAGGAAGGGTACGAAAAGTATAAGGTACTCTTCAAGTAGTTTCCTGTCTCGCGCCCATATCAAGTGAAACTTGCGACAAGTTCAGGGTGAATATAAAAAAAGCCCATTCCCTGCACATAGCAAGAAATGGGCTTTCAAACAAGACTATAGGTTAACTCCTTAGTGGATTATGGTTTTCCCTGTCCTTTCGGCGACCTGGAGCCTGATCAGGGATTTTTCGAGCCTTGCTGCCTCAATCAGATAGTCCTTGTCCTCTTTCGACAGCTTCTTGAGCTCCTTTTCAGCCTTCTCCATGGCGGCCTTGGCCCTCTCTATGTCTATTTCCGCAGCTATCTCAGCTGCCTCTGCAAGGATCGTAACCTTCTTTGGCGTAACCTCGGCATAACCCCAGCTCACAGCCATGTGGTGGACTTCCTTCCCCTTTCTGTAGGTCAGCTCCCCGACCTTCAGGGTGGTAAGAAAAGGGGTATGACCGGGCAATACACCGAATTCCCCTTCGGAACCGGGCGCCGTTACCTCGTCCACCTCTTCGGAAAGAACGAGCCTGTCCGGGGTGACTATCTCAAGGAGGATGGTTTCTGCCATTACGCCTTTAACCTCTCGGCCTTCTCTAATGCCTCTTCAATGCCGCCTACCAGATAAAACGCCTGTTCCGGGAGGTCGTCGTGCTTCCCTTCAACAACCTCTTTAAACCCTCTAATTGTTTCCTTCAGCGGCACATACTTGCCGGGGGCCCCTGTGAATGCCTCAGCAACGAAGAACGGCTGGGAGAGGAACCTCTGGATCTTCCTTGCCCTGGCCACCACCAGCTTGTCTTCCTCTGAAAGCTCTTCCATCCCGAGGATGGCTATGATGTCCTGAAGGTCTTTATACTTCTGAAGTATTCTCTGAACCTCCCTGGCTACCTGATAGTGCTCGGCCCCAAGGACTAATGGGTCAAGAATCCTTGATGTTGAGTCCAGAGGGTCAACGGCCGGGTATATCCCAAGCTCTGCAATCTGTCTTGAGAGCACGGTTGTAGCGTCCAGATGGGCGAATGTCGTTGCAGGCGCCGGGTCTGTCAGATCGTCAGCAGGGACGTAAACTGCCTGCACCGATGTGATGGAGCCCTTCTTTGTTGATGTAATCCTCTCCTGCAGCTCGCCCATCTCGGTAGAAAGGGTCGGCTGATAACCCACAGCAGAAGGTATACGGCCCAAGAGCGCCGAAACCTCGGAACCGGCCTGTGTAAACCTGAATATATTGTCAATGAAGAGGAGAACATCCTGTCCTTCCTGGTCCCTGAAATACTCTGCAACTGTAAGCGCCGAAAGGGCGACCCTGGCCCTTGCTCCAGGCGGCTCATTCATCTGGCCGTAGACGAGACATGCCTTGTCTATAACCCCGGACTCCTTCATCTCCATCCAGAGGTCGTTTCCTTCCCTTGTCCTCTCGCCAACGCCGCCGAAGACGGAGAACCCTCCGTGCTCAACGGCTATATTGTGAATCAGCTCCATGATAAGAACTGTCTTTCCCACGCCGGCCCCGCCGAACAGGCCGATCTTTCCACCCTTTGAGTAAGGCGCAAGGAGGTCTATGACCTTTATGCCTGTTTCAAGGGCCTCAACAGTTGACTCCTGTTCATCAAAAGATGGGGCAGACCTGTGAATAGGCCAGCGTTCCTTGGTCTTTATAGGTCCCAACTCGTCAACCGGATCGCCGATGACGTTCATTATCCTTCCGAGGGCCTCCCTGCCGACAGGCATGGTTATCTGCTGGCCAGTGTCGACAGCCTGCATCCCGCGGACAAGGCCGTCCGTAGAATCCATGGCGATGCACCTGACGGTATTTTCACCTAAATGCTGGGCGGCCTCAAGAACCAGGTTCCCCTCCCTGTCGTCAATGGAAGGGTTTGTCAGCTTAACCGCATTGAATATAGGCGGAAGCTTTCCCCTTTCAAATTCAACGTCCACCACAGGGCCTATTACCTGGGTTACTTTTCCTGTGCTCATATTTAAAGCCTCCTTGAAAAAAGAAGGATGAGGGCTGAAGGATAAAGGATGAAAAAATCATCCCTCATCCCTCATAATTCATCCTTTTATTTTAATGCCTCAGCGCCGCTGACTATCTCAACAAGCTCTTTAGTAATTGTTGCCTGTCTAGCCCTGTTGTAGTAAAGGGTCAGGCGTCCTATCATCTCTTTCGCGTTCCTGGTAGCCGAATCCATGGCCGCCATCCTGGCGCCGTGCTCGCTGGCAATGGACTCCAAAAGCGCTCTGTAAACCTGTATCTCTACATGCTTCGGCAGGATCTCCTCAAGTATGCTGTCCTTGTTTGGCTCATATATGTAGTCAACTACCGACATCTCCGTCTCCCCTTCCAGAGGGGTTATCGGTAGAAGCCTTTCCATCATTGCTTCCTGGACAAGTGCAGACTTGTATTCGTTGTAAAGGAGGTATACCTCGTCCACTTCTTCATTGGTATAGGCATTTATGATATCACCTGCTATTTCAGCAGCTGTATGGTATCCGAAGCCATATAGTATATTAGTATGCTCCTTGTTGATCTGAGCCCCACTCCTCTTGTAGTGTTCGGCAGCCTTTCTCCCGACGACGGTGAGCCCGATTGATTCGTAGTTCATCTTGTTCAACCGAAGAAAGGAATCGGCCTTTTTAATTATGCCTGAATTGAATGCGCCGCAAAGCCCCCTGTCCGATGTAATCACAAGGACAGCTATCTTTTTAACCTCGCGTCTCGCAAGGAGCGGATGCGCGGATGAGTCGGCTCGAAGAGCCAGTGAAGACAGGACACCAAGCATCTTATTAGCATAAGGCCTGGCCTGTTTAACAGACTCCTCTGCGCGCCTCAGCTTGGCGGCAGAGACCATCTTCATGGCCTTGGTTATCTGCTGGGTGTTCTTTACGCTCTTTATTCTCTTTTTTATATCTCGTAAATTAGCCATAGTTATTAGAATCCAGAATCCAGAATCCAGGAGCCAGTAGTCAGAATCTAATATTGCTTAACATTCTGAATTCTGTATTCTGAATTCTGTATTCAAATTTATTAAGCTACAAATACTTTATTAAACGCCTCCAGTGCGGTCTTGATCTTCCCCTTTACCTCGTCGTCCAACTGCTTCTTTTCCCTGATCGCTGACAATACATCAGGGTGCCTTGCCTCAACAAAGGATATAAGCTCGCTCTCGTATTTCTTCAGGGCCGCTACTGGATAACTGTCCAGATACCCGTTAATAGCGGCAAATATCACCAGAACCTGCTTTTCTACTGGAAGAGGCGAATACTGCGGCTGCTTTAATATCTCCACAAGCCTGCTGCCCCTTGAAAGCTGCATCTGGGTTGCCTTGTCAAGGTCGCTGCCGAACTGGGCAAATGCCGCAACCTCTCTGTACTGGGCAAGGTCGAGTCTTAGTGTTCCCGCAACCTGCTTCATGGCCTTTATCTGGGCAGCGCCTCCCACCCTGGATACAGATAGACCCACGTTGATGGCCGGTCTTACGCCGGCATAGAAAAGGTCTGACTCAAGGTATATCTGGCCGTCTGTAATGGAAATGACGTTGGTCGGGACATAAGCGGAAACGTCTCCTGCCTGGGTCTCAATAATAGGAAGTGCGGTGAGTGAACCGGCGCCCAGCGCATCGCTTAATTTTGCCGCCCTCTCAAGAAGCCTTGAATGGAGATAGAATACGTCTCCCGGATATGCCTCTCTGCCCGGCGGTCTCCTGAGTAAGAGTGAAAGCTGCCTGTATGCAACTGCATGCTTCGAAAGGTCGTCATATACTATTAGGGCATGCTTCTTGTTATCCCTGAAATACTCTCCCATAGTAACGCCGCAGTATGGAGCTATGAACTGAAGCGGCGCTGATTCGCTGGCGGTCGCGGATACCACTATACTGTACTCCATGGCCCCGTACTTTGTAAGTGTGTCCACGACCCTTGCCACGGTAGAACGCTTCTGGCCGATGGCTACATAGATACAGACGCAGTTCTGGCCCTTCTGGTTTATTATGGTATCGAGTGCGACTGCGGTCTTTCCGGTCTGCCTGTCACCGATGATAAGTTCCCTCTGGCCGCGTCCGATCGGGATCATCCCGTCTATGGCCTTGATGCCGGTCTGCAGGGGCTCGTGAACTGATTTTCTGGCCACAATGCCGGGGGCCTTTATCTCAATCTTCCTGAAGTTCCTGGCCTCAATTGGACCCTTGCCGTCAATAGGCTGGCCGAGGGCGTCAACAACTCTTCCTATAAGCTCATCGCCGACAGGCACCTGGACGATCTTACCCGTTCTCTTTACAATGTCCCCTTCCTTTATGAGGTGGCCTTCTCCGAGGATTGCGGCTCCGACATTGGCCTCTTCGAGGTTCAGCACCATGCCGTACGTGTTATGAGGGAACTCGAGGAGCTCGCCTGCCATGGCCTTTTCTAAACCGTAAATACGGGCGATACCGTCGCCAACCATGAGGACCGTCCCGGTCTCACTCATCTCAACCTTTTTCTCGTAGTCCCTGATCTGCGTCTTGATTATCTCGCTAATCTCTTCTGCTCGAATCTGCATTTTCTACCCCTTAAAAACAGAATAAAGGCTGAAGGCTGAAGGCTAAAGGCTGAATAAAATCTTCTAAACTCATCCCTCATCCCTCATAATTCATCCTTGCTTTATCTAAACCGTCTTTCTGATGTTGTCTTTTAGCTTACGAAGCTGGGTCCTTATGCTGCCGTCATATATAATGTCGCCAATCTTAATGACAACTCCTCCTAAAAGGGCAGGATCAAACTCTGAGCTAATGGATACCTTCTTCCCTGTCTTCTTCTCAAGGGAGCTTACTATTTCCTTAATGAGATGTTTGGCAAGCTGCGATGCCGTCACAACAGTGGCCTTCATCCGCCCTGCCTTCTCGTCGGAGAGTCCCTGATAAGACCTCGATATATCCGGGAGGAGCGAAAGTCTTCCCCTGTCAACTAACAGCAGAAGGAAGTTTTTGGTAGTTGATCTGAAACCATTTTTCACTGCAATTGCCTCAACTACGGCCCTCTTTGCCTCTGCATCATGCTGCGGATTAAGCAGTATCCCCCTGAGGGATGCATTAGAATCAAGGGCCAAAACGACGGCCTCTATCTCCTGGCCTATCCTTTCGAACTCCCCGGTATCAACTCCCAGGGAGAAAACCGCCTTTGCGTATCTCTTTGCTGCCGCCCCTGCCTTCAATGGATACCTCCTGAAGCAGAAAGGTATTCCATTACCAGTCTCTCCTGGTCAGATCCCTTTATCTCTCTTTTAAGCTTTTCTTCCGTCATCTCAGCAATGAGGTTCGCCGTCTCTTCCTTAATGGCCTGCCTGGCCTTCTTTATCTCCTGCTCCGCTGAAAACTGGGCCTGCTCCTTTATCCTCAGTGCAGCCTTATTCGCCTCTTCAACGATCCTCGCCTTTTCCTTGTTCCCTTCGTCAATAAGGGAATCCCTCAGTGCCCGGGCCTCGTCAGTCAGCCTTTCCATCTTTTCCTGGTATTCTTTATACCTCTTCTCTGCATCGATCCTGACCAGTCTGGCCTCATCAAGGGCCCTCCTGATACCTTCGCTGCGGGAGGCAAGATAATCTCTGAGTGGTTTTGCAAGGACTATATATAATACGGCAAGCAGGATAGCGAAGTTTATGAACCTGTAGGTCATGTCCAGCAACTCGCTTCTGTGGGCCTCTTCGGCAAAGGATGATGAGGCTGTCAGCATAAAGAGGAAAAAATAGGAGGCTATTCTAAGCACTATGCCGACCTCCCCAGAAGTTTCTCTGCCATATTGGAGGAAAGAGAGACTGCCTCTTTTCTCAGGGTCTCTCTGGCAATAGCTACTTCTTTTTCTATCCTTCCTTTTATCTCTGAGAGTGTTTCTTCAGATGCCTTGTATGCGCTTTTTATAATTTCCTGTTCTCTATCCGTCCCTTCCTTCCTTAACCTGTTCCTCTCCTCAATGGCCTTAAGCTTGGCATCATTCAGAGTGGCCTCATACTTGAGGCGCATCTTCTCAATCTCAGACTCCATCCCCCTGGCATCAGCGCCGGGGTCCTTTATCCTCTTATCCCTCTCTTCGAGCAAGGCCGCCATGGGCCTGAAGACAAAACGGTTAAGAACGAGCATGAGGACCAGGAAAATCCCCATCTGGATAAAGAGTGTGAAATTTAATCTTATCATTAAACGCT
Source organism: Deltaproteobacteria bacterium (assembly GCA_016208525.1). Lineage (GTDB taxonomy): Bacteria > Desulfobacterota > JAENJC01 > JAENJC01 > JAENJC01 > JAENJC01. The sequence goes on from JACQYJ010000189.1 coordinate 6,995, forward strand.
CGTTTTTCGGTTATTTAGTTGTCATCCGGAAACCTCAAAGCCCCCCTCACCCCCCTTGGGAAAAGTTGGATTTAGGGGGATTTTCGGATGGAGACTATTTAAAACCTGCAAAAAATATCATTCGATATTTGATTTGTCAAGGTTTTTTTAGGACTTTTGAAGGAGTTTTACTTTGCGGCGGACATTCTTTGATGTATAGTATCTCCATAATTCATACCCATACCCAAAGGAGGTCGCTGATGGAATCTGTTGCCCACGTAGACAAGGACACTTACGACATACTGGCCGCTATGACAGATGATC
>JACQYJ010000190.1 GCA_016208525.1 Deltaproteobacteria bacterium
TATGCTCAAGGAAGGCTGGGACGTTCGCAACGTGACAACCATCGTGGGACTTCGAGCCTATTCTGCCAAGAGCAATATCCTGCCTGAGCAGACGCTTGGGCGCGGCCTGCGGAAGATGTATCCCGGCGGCGTTGAGGAATACGTCAGCGTTGTGGGTACTGATGCCTTTATGGAGTTTGTTGAATCGATCCAGGCCGAAGGGGTAGTGCTGGAGCGCAAGCCGATGGGCGAAGGGACCAAGCCCAAGACGCCGTTAATTATTGAGATCGACAGTGAGAACGAAAAGAAGGACATTGAGGCCCTGGACATACAAATTCCAGTCATGTCGCCTCGTGTTTATAGGGAATACAAAAACCTTTCCGACCTGGACTCCGGCGCTTTCCGCAATACCAAAGTAACCTTCCAACAGTTCAGCGAAGAAGAGCAGAGGAAGATCGTATTCAAGGACATTACGACCGGCGAGATCAGCCACACGACAATACTGGATACGGCAGGCGTCGCGGACTGTCGAAGCGTAATCGGATATTTTGCGCAGACCATCATGAAAGACCTGCGCCTGGTGAGCGGTTATGACCTGCTTTACGGCAAGGTGAAGGAGTTCGTACATCACCACTTATTTGACCGGCAGATCGAACTTGATGATCCGAACACCCTTCGCAACCTTTCAGAACTGGCCGCAACCAGGACGCTTATAGAGTCTTTCAAGAAGGCTATCAACGCTCTTACTGTCCAGGACAAGGGGAATGCCGAGATTCGGGACACCATCAAGCTGCGGCATACTCGCCCATTTGTGGCAAAGGACCAGGGGTATCTGATACCGAAAAAGAGCGTGTTTAACAGGATCATCGGCGACAGCCATTTCGAGCTGGTGTTCGCCCAGTTTTTGGAAGGGTGCGATGACGTGGTCTCCTTTGCCAAAAACTATCTTGCAGTACATTTCAAGCTTGATTACGTAAACTCTGACGGCGATATCTCCAACTACTACCCTGATTTTCTGGTAAAAGTCTCTGACAAGGAGATTTACATTGTTGAGACCAAGGGGCAGGAAGACCTCGATGTGCCTCTAAAGATGCGGAGACTGCGTCAATGGTGCGAAGACATCAATCAGGCGCAGTCTGACGTGAGGTATGACTTTATTTTTGTAGATGAGGAAGGTTTTAAGAAATACAAACCCGCTTCATTTAATGAGCTGGTTGGCAGCTTTACTGAATACAAAGGGAAAATATAATACAGATGAAGGTAATTGAAACATTAATGGTAAAAAGGTTCAGGGAAGATTCTTCTGAGGAGGTTGAGGTCTCTCTGATAAAAGAGGCGCCCCTTACCATATCCCTGAACAATAAGGAGGTTGTAACCCTCCTCTGCCTCGGAGACCATATAAAGGAGCTGGCCCTTGGGTTCCTTGGCTCAGAGGGGTTTATTGAGAGGTTCTCAGACATAAAGTCCATAAAGGTGGATGAGGAGAAGGGGAGCGCGGAGGTAGAGACGGTCGCAGAGAACCCACTGGCAGCAGGGCTCTTTGAGAGGAGGACAATAACATCAGGGTGCGGTAAGGGGAGCACCTTTTACAACGTCATGGACGCCTTCAGGTGCAAGAGGATTGAGTCGGATATAAAGATTCAGGCTGCATATCTTATGGGGCTGATGAAAAAACTTCATGAAAATTCCGAGCTTTACAGGGATACCCGCGGAGTCCACAATGCGGCGCTCGCAGATTTATCAGGGGTACTTGTCTTCAGGGAGGACATAGGGAGGCATAACGCAGTTGACAAGATAAACGGTTACTCCCTTCTTAATAATATTAACCTGTCTGACAAGGTATTGGTTACTACAGGGAGGGTCTCTTCGGAGATACTTATAAAGGCCGGTAAGATGGGGGTCCCTATAATACTTTCCCGCTCAGTTCCAACAGCCCTGGCAGTATCCATCGCTGAAGAGATCGGGATTACCATAGCAGGGTTCGCCAGAGCTGGGAACGTCTCCATTTACAGCCATAGGGAAAGGGTTGTATGAAGAAATATATCTTTGAACCCCCGGCGGTGTGAATAATGGAATGAGGACGCAGAGGGAAACGATCTCTCTGTGGTTAAATGCATAATTTGGGTTAATAGTAGTTTCGAGGCTCTGCTTCAAACTCATGTCCCATTCAGAGGCCCGAAATAAAAAACTGTGCCATTCCCAACCCCGCTTTCAGCCCAGATTCTGCCTCCATGACGATGAATGATACGTTTGACTGTTGCAAGCCCAACACCAGTTCCGGGATATTCATCTCCAGGAGGGAGGCGTTCAAAAGGGGTAAACAATCTGTCTGCATAAGCCATGTCAAACCCTACTCCATTATCACGGACGAAATAGATTGTTGACTCGTCCTTTTCTTTCAGCATACCGACTTCAATACGCGGATTAGGCTGTTTTGACGTGTATTTCCACGCGTTATCTAAGAGATTTTCCATGACAATCCTAAGCAGCCTTGCATCCCCCCTGGCTTTCACTCCCTTCTCTATAATGACCTCTACATGACCTTTCGGATTCTTTTTCGAAAGTTCAAGAACAATGGTTGAGGCCATCTCGCTCAGATCAAGCTCCTCGTGCCGTATCTCCTCCCTCGCTACCTTCGACAAAGTAAGCAGGGAGTCAATAATCTGAGACATTCTTTTGGAGGATTCAACTATCCGTTGAAGAAAATCTGCCCCTCTGCTGTCAAGAGACTTAACGTAATCCTCAGTCAAGAGCTGGCTGAACCCTTGAATTACAAGAATCGGAGAACGGAGGTCATGAGATACAGAGTAACTGAAAGACTCTAAGTTCAAATTAAGCTCTTCAAGCTCGGAAATATGCCTTTCCAGTTCCTTGTTGAGTTTAACAACCTCTTCTTCAGCATGTTCCCGCTCTTTTACCTGAGACAGCATCGGTTTAAACAGGAAAAAATAAAGCATGGGGCTGAGCATGATAATCAGAACAGCCGCATCAAAAATGGCCTCAGCCAATCTGGATGGAAAGGGGGGAAGTAAATAGATTGCAATCATTACAATGAACTCTGAAAGAAAGATTGACAGGGCCATAATAATGAGCAGTCGGAACGGTGATTGATAAATTGAAGGCATAAAACCTCCTGACACTTCTTTTCGTATTGTCAAAATCTAACCACAGAGATAAATTTTGACTTAAAAACTGCAAACCACAGAGGACACAGAGCTTTTTTTGGGGATAAAAAACCTTCTAAAACCTTATTTTCTCTCTGTTCTCGTTACTTTGATCTTAAAAATTACAGGGCTTTTAATAACTCACCTTTTGAGTGCACAGAGAAAAGATTTAAGGCTCTTCTCCATTTTCCTACAGTGAAAAGTAGGAGATGAGGGATGGGGTGACTTTAGGCAA
>JACQYJ010000025.1 GCA_016208525.1 Deltaproteobacteria bacterium
AAGCCTTCCGACAAATGGACTGACATAAGTGGTGCCTGCCTTTGCAGCAAGAAGGGCCTGGACGGGAGAAAATACCAGAGTGACGTTTGTCTTTATATCCTCAGAGTGGAGCGCTTTTGTGGCCTTCAAACCCTCCATAGTCATGGGGACCTTTATGACAATGTTCTTATGGCGCACGGCAAGCTCCCTGGCCTCTTTCAGCATCCCTGCGGAGTCAATACTCACAACCTCTGCGCTTATGGGGCCGTTCACAACGCCGCATATCTCGTCAAGGATATTAAGAAAATCCTTTCCCTCTCTCGCTATGAGAGACGGGTTTGTGGTAACGCCGTCTATAAGCCCAAGGGCATTCGCCTCTTTTATTTCCTTAATATTGGCTGTATCAATGAAGAATTTCAAAGTCCCTCCTTAAAACTTAAACCCAGCCCCAAGATATACGGCCTGCTGGTCAAAGAGGTTTACCTCGCCGTTGAAGAAGACATTTGGGTTGACAAAGTAATCTACCCCTGCCAGGATTCCAACCTTCTTGTCTGCTGAAAATTTTCTTGAACTCGCGCCAGATTTCAACTCTACCTCGGTCTCGCAAACCTTGAACCCGGCGTAAGGAGTCATATTCCCCGCCTTGTTGCTGACTATAAGGGCTCCCATGTAATCTGTCACAGTGGCGTCACCGGTGCTGTCGCCGCTATTAAACCTGGTCACCCCGCCATCTATAGTCACATTGAGTTTGTCTTCAGGGTCCTTGAAGAGCTTGAATTTGGCGCCCACTCCATAAAGGCCATCGAGTCTTCCTTTAAAGTCAGGTACCTCCATATCGGCGAAGCCGAGCTTGATGTAAAGATCAAGGCTCGGAAGAAGACCGTAGTCGCCGGTTACAACAAGCTGCCTTGTTGTCATTTCTTCCTTCGCGCCGTTAATCCTCATGTCCTTGATGGCGAAGTTGATCCCTGCAGATAAGGAGAGGCCGCCTTCGCCAACAGTGGCAGCCTGACTGCCTAATTGGCCCGCCTGAGCAGAAGTTGCAATAGCTCCAATATGGAGTAGTTGGTCTTCTCTATAAGCCGTTTTGCCATGGTTATTCTGAGGTTCTGCAGGTAATCCAGCACCGTAATGCCTGTACCCTCCTTGAAGGTCCTGCAGAGGTTGCTGACAGATTGCTTTGATTCTTTGGCGAGCTCCTTCAGGGAAATCCTTCTGTGGTAGTTGTTGTGCAGGTATTTCAGGATTATGAAGGTGGACTCCTTAAGGTTCTCGGTGTCCACAACTATCATCTCAGGAAGCCCTGCGGTTACAAGATGGAGTTCCCTGAGCGCAAGGATATGCCTGATCTTTTCATTCAGAACCTCGGTGTCAAAAGGTTTCTTGATATACCCCTGCACACCGAGGGCGGCGGCGGTCTCCGCCCTTTCAATGGTGCTGTGGCCGGTCATAATTATTACCGGTATCCACGGGTTTACCTCGCGTATCCTCTGCAGTACCTCTATCCCGTCCATCTCAGGCATGGCAAGGTCAAGAAGGATCAGGTCCACCCTTATGTCGAGGTACTTCTGTACCCCCTCTTTACCGCTCGACGCTGTATGGACATTGTAAGTATCGCCCAATACCTCTTTAAGGCTTTCCAGGAACCATGTTTCATCATCAATCAACAACAGATTTTTCTTTTCTTCCTTTGCCTTTTTTATAGGCATGTCAGCCACCTCCTGTATTTTAGATTTTTTCCTTTGGCAATGTCAAAGAACTCTTTTTGTATAGACTTTGTTATCTCTCCAGGTTTACCTTCTCCTATCTTCCGGTTGTCCACTTCCCTTATGGGGGTTATCTCTGCGGCGGTACCGGTAAAGAAGGCTTCATCTGCGATATAAAGCTCATCCCTTGTAAAACGCTCCTCTTTGACCTTGATACCCTTTTCCTCCGCTATCGCTATCACGGCATCCCTGGTTATCCCGTCAAGGACGGAGGTCAGGGGCGTCGTCTTCAATACCCCCTTCCTCACCATAAATATGTTTTCTCCGGTAGCTTCTGATACATAACCCTCCGTATCAAGCATAAGCGCCTCATCATACCCAAGGGACTTCGCCTCTCTCTTTGCAAGGACTGAATTCACATAATGCCCGCATGTCTTTGCCTTGGTCATTGTATTGTTCACATGGAAACGGCTGAAAGAGGAGATCTTTACCCTGATACCGTTATTCAGCCCCTCGTCTCCAAGGTATGCCCCCCACGGATAGGCTGCTATTGCAACCCTTATGGGGTTATTAACATAGATACCCATGTCGCCGTCGCCTATAAAGGCTATAGGCCTGATATAAGCCTCTTTCAGCTCATTGGCCTTGAGGGTGTCTATTATCCCCTTCTTTATATCGTCCCTTGAGAACGGGATCGCCATTCCCATTATATGCGCCGAATCAAAAAGGCGCCTTACATGCTCATCAAGCCTGAATACAGCAGAGCTTCCGTCTTCGCACCTGTAGCACCTTATCCCCTCAAATACTCCGACACCATAATGAAGGGTATGAGTAAGGACATGAACATTAGCGTCTTCCCAGTTGACAAGCTTCCCGTCCATCCATATCTTTGCAACCTTCTGAACCATCTAAAACTCCTGAATATTGCAAATTTCAAAATGCAAAATGCAAATTTTTAAACGCATTAATCTGCATTCCCATTTTGCACTTTGCAATTTACACTTTACAATTGGTTTATTTGCTCTTCTTCTCTGCCTTTGTCTCAGCCTTTGCCTCTGACTTTACCTTTTTTGTCAGACCATAATGATCAAGTATCCTGCTCTCTATATCCTTTGACATATCTGAATGTTCCTTGAGATACTGCTTCACGTTTTCCCTGCCCTGTCCAATCCTTTCACCCTTGTATGAGTACCAGGCGCCGCTCTTCTCGACTATATTCAGGTCGGAACCCATGTCAAGGATATCTCCTTCCCTGGAAATCCCTTCTCCATAAAGGAGGTCGAACTCGGCCTCCCTGAAAGGCGGGGCAACCTTGTTCTTTACTACCTTGGCCCTTGTCCTGCTCCCGACAACTTCCTCCCCCTGCTTTATCGCCCCTGTCCTCCTTATATCGAGCCTGACGGAGGCATAGAACTTGAGGGCATTGCCGCCGGTGGTTGTCTCAGGGTTTCCGAACATCACGCCTATCTTCATCCTTATCTGGTTTATGAATATCACAGAGGTCTGTGACTTGCTGATGGTTGCAGTAAGCTTCCTCAGGGCCTGGGACATGAGCCTTGCCTGAAGCCCCATATGGGAGTCGCCCATCTCACCCTCTATCTCGGCCTTTGGCACAAGGGCAGCCACAGAGTCAATGACTATAACATCTATTGCGCCGGACCTCACCAGCACCTCGGTAATTTCAAGGGCCTGCTCGCCTGTGTCAGGCTGGGATATGAGGAGGTCGGCTGTCCTGACAGATCGGAAGAGCTCTGCATCTACAAATGCGTCTATCCCTCCAGCCTTCTGCGCCTCTGCTATTATTTGCAGCGCTAAAGTGGTCTTCCCTGATGATTCAGGGCCGAATATCTCAATTACCCTTCCCCTCGGTATCCCGCCTATTCCCAGGGCGACATCCAGGGCAAGCGACCCTGTGGATATGGCTGCGATATCGGAAAGGACTTCCTCAGTCCCAAGCCTCATGATGGAACCCTTTCCAAACTGCTTTTCTATCTGGGTGACTGCTAAATCTACTGCCTTTTCTCTGTTCGTATCAAGCGACATATTTTCTCCCGATTAGCTTATCTATAGTGTAATTTGTAGAAACATGGCTTTAGCCATGTTCATTAACAGGCCTAAAGGCCTGTCTCTACGTTTTTTTGTAAAATGACTTCTCTTAATTTTGTATACACTGCCCCTGTAGGTTTAAGTTCGCTCTTGTAAAGTATCACCCTGTCAACGGTAAAGGAGCCTATTTCTATGTCCTTTAGCCCGGAAACCGCCGAAGACAATCTCTCTTTACCTTTAACCCCCTTCACCCTGCCTAACGTCAGATGGGGTCTGAACTCCCTTTCTTCAGGCTCAAAACCAAGCGCCTTGAGCCCGCCATCCAGTGCTTGCTGGATGTGCATTAACCCTTTATTAAGATCTTCTACACCAATCCAGACAACACGTGGGTTTTTAAGGTTAGGAAATGCCCCGCTGCCTTTTATGTATATCTCAAAAGGGGTTTGCCCTTTAGACGCGTCTTCAATAACTGCTGCTACCTTGTCTATATAACCTTCTTCAATATCCCCAAGGAACTTTAGGGTAATATGAATGCCGCCTGTCTTAGTCCAGGTTACATCGGCGTCCAGGCCTTTCAGCCCGTCCTGGACACTCGATATCTTTTCAAGGAAAAGATCCGGTATATCGCACGCTATAAATGCCCTGACCTGAGACATCAGAGTTTCTTTGCCTCTGATAACAGCCATGTAAGGGCTGCCTCAGCGGTCTTTACCTTTATTGTAACCCTGTCCCCGTCGAACCTGGAGCCTGTAACCTCAATACCGTCCGGCCCAGCAACGGCTATGAATACCAGTCCTACTGGTTTTTCAGGAGTCCCGCCTCCCGGACCAGCTATACCTGTAACAGCCAGCCCGAATGTAGTATTTGCGGCCTTTTTTATTCCATAGGCCATGGCCATCGCCGTCTCGGAGCTGACAGCCCCGCAGCTACTCAATATCTCTTCAGATACCCCAAGGTAATCTATCTTGGCCTTATTGCTGTAAGCAATAACCCCTCTTTCAAAGTATTCCGAGCTTCCGGAAATGTTGGTTATCCTGTGGGAGATGAGCCCGCCGGTACACGACTCGGCAACGGCGACCGTCGCCTTTTTCTCCCGTAAAGCCTCTCCAAGAGTCTCTTCCAGAGGTTTGGCCATTGTAACCCCTATTGTAAAATGCAAATTGCAAATTGAAAATTGCAAAGTAAATCATGAAAGCAGATATTCCTTAACTTTGCATTTTGCACCTTGCATTTTGAAATTTGCAATCCTACCTCCATAACACCGCCAAAATATGCAGGCTCAGGTTCGCGTATATCCCGGCCACTATGTCGTCGAGGACAACGCCCGTTCCGCCGCTTATCTTCCGGTCTATCCATCCGGCAGGGAACGGTTTAACTATATCAAATACCCTGAACAGCAAAAAACCGGCGCTCAGGTAAAACAGGGTAGGCGGGAATAGAAACATTGTGAAGAAAACACCTGCCACCTCATCTATAACAATAATCCGACAATCCTTTTTCCCAAAAATCCGCTCCGCCTCCCCGGCAATCTTAAATGATAGAAGAGAGGCCGAAAGCAAAAAAAGGGCATAATAAACTGGCAGCAGGCAGGATAAAGGGATATATAAAATGACCCCCAAAAGGCTTCCCGCTGTTCCGGGGGCAACAGGAGAATAACCTACGAAACCCCCTGATGCCAAGAAGGCAAACAGTGAATCCTGTTTATTGTTAGTTTTTAAAAAAATCTTGCCGATAATAGACCTATTTGTAAAATATTGTCAAGCAAAAACCTATTCAAACAAACACTTTCTTATGTTTCCGAATAGTTATGAAACTTCCATGAGCCGTCGGCTCACAAAGGGGCATGAAAAACCCCCTCTCCCTCCGGTAGAGGGGCAGGGGTGAGGGTGTATTTTCGGAGCAATAATAACGAACAATGTCCTATACAAATTACGCTACTTTATTCCACACTAAGGAGATGTCCCATCTTCTTTTTCTTTGTCCTCAGATACTCTATATTGGTATCATGGGGAACTGTTTCAATCGCCACCCTCTCGACTATGCTCAGGCCGTAACCCTCCAGCCCCTTGACTTTTTTGGGATTGTTAGTAAGAAGCTTTATCTTCCTGACTCCGAGGTCTGCCAGTATCTGCGCCCCGATCCCGTAGTCCCTCAGGTCGGCCTTGAACCCAAGCTCCAGGTTGGCCTCAACCGTATCCTTCCCCTGGTCCTGAAGCGCGTAGGCCTTAAGCTTGTTTGCAAGGCCAATCCCCCTCCCCTCCTGATGCATATAAAGGATAACCCCCTTGCCTGCCGCATCTATCATCTTCATGGCGCTGTGGAGCTGCTCTCCACAGTCGCATCTGCCTGAGCCGAAGACATCCCCTGTAAGGCACTCCGAATGCACCCTGACAAGGACAGGCTCATCCGGCTCCCACTCGCCCTTAACCAGGGCCAGGTGCTCATGGAAATCCACGTCATTTGTATAGGCAACGGCCGTGAAGTCGCCGCCGTAATAAGTAGGGAGAACTGTTTCAGCGGCCCTGTGTATAAGCCTCTCCGTCTGCATCCTGTATTCAACGAGGTCTGCAATGGTTATTATCTTCAGACCGTGGACCTCTGAAAACCTTTCCAGATCAGGAAGCCTTGACATGGTGCCATCCTCATTCATTATCTCGCATATCACACCTGCAGGCTTCAGCCCTGCAATCCTTGCCAGGTCAACGGAGCCCTCGGTCTGTCCTACCCTCACCATGACCCCTCCTTTTCTTGCCCGGAGAGGAAATACATGCCCTGGCCTGACAAGGTCTTCAGGTCTGGCATCGGCCGCTATGGCTGTCCTTATGGTTGTTGCCCTGTCCTGGGCGGATATCCCTGTGGTTACTCCGTGCCTTGCCTCTATGGATACGGTAAAAGCGGTGCAAAAAGGGGATGTATTGTCACTCACCATAGGGGGAAGCTGAAGTTGATCGGCCTTTTCCTCCGTCAATGTAAGACAGATAAGTCCCCTGCCATGCTTTGCCATAAAGTTGATGGCCTCAGGAGTCGCCAGTTCTGCCGCCATTACAAGGTCGCCTTCGTTCTCCCTGTCCTCGTCATCCACGAGTATGACCATCTTCCCGTTCCTTATATCATCAATCGCTTCTTTAACCTTTTTTATCGGCACAGCATCTCCTATCTTTTCATAAACCCATGTTCCAAAAGAAACCCTTCCCCAATCCTGCTCTCATTCGCTTTCCCCAAAAGCCTCTCTACATATTTACCGATCACATCAACCTCTATATTTACCTCGTCTCCGGCCTTTTTATCAAGAATAGTCGTATTTTGGGCCGTGTGCGGGATGATGTTCACTGAAAAGCCGTTGTCCAACACTTCATTCACCGTCAGGCTTATACCATCAACAGCAATGGAACCCTTATTAATCAGATGCCTCAGAAGATCCTTTCCCGGGACAAAGGAGAGTTTGACAGATTCACCTTCTTTCGCCTTAGCCTGGAGCCTTGCTGTCCCGTCTATATGACCTGACACAATGTGGCCGCCGAGCCTGTCAGAGAGCCTGAGCGCCCTCTCCATGTTCACCTTGCCGCCGGTTCTGAGCTTGCCAAGGGTCGTCCTGCTCAGCGTTTCGGCTGAGACGTCTGCAATGAAGAAAGCACTCTTAATCTCCTTAGCTGTCAGGCATGCGCCGTTAACTGCAAGACTGTCGCCGGTCTTGATATCGTCAAAGATTTTGGGAATTGATATCTTTAAGGAAATCCCCCTCCCAGACGGCTTTATCTCCCTTACACACCCGACTGCCTCAACTATCCCTGTGAACATAACCCTCTATCATTATATCTTCCCCCCGTCTCTTTACCACTATCTCCTTTATGGGTATGGCCTCTGCAAGTTTATCTATTCCTGAGCCGCCAACCATCCCTGGCGCATCAATTCCGCCTATTATCCCGGGGGCATAAAAGAATACGACCTTGTCAACAAGCCCCTCACTTAAAAGAGAGGCAGAAAGTTCAGGGCCGGCCTCTATCATCATGGAGTTTATACCTTTTTTGCCAAGGTAGTGCATGACGAGGCTCATGTCAACCCTATCATTCCTTGATTTGAATATCTCGACCTTAGACCCCCTGGATTCCAGGAACTCCGCCTTTTCAACAGATGCGCGACCAGTTGTCGCAAAGAGGGTATTTACACCAACAATTTTAGCAGAGGGAGGAACCCTCAGCGAGCTGTCAACCACCACCCTGAGTGGCAATCTTTTAACTTTTCCTACCCTCGGTGTAAGGAGCGGGTCATCTGCCAGGATTGTACCGATACCGGTCATGATCGCATCAACCTGCTTCCTTAGCTTATGGACGTGCAGCCTTGATGCCTCTGAGGTTATCCATTTGGACTCCCTGTGCCTTGTAGCCGTCTTTCCGTCAAGGGATGCGGCAACCTTCAATATAACGAACGGCCTACCTTTGGTCACCCTTTTTATAAAGCCCTCATTGAGTTTCCGGCATTCTGCCTCCAGTGCCCCTGTATCAACCTCAATCCCGGCCTTTCTCAGTATATCAAAACCCTTGCCTGAGACCTTAGGGTTCGGGTCTGTCATCCCTGCCACAACCCTCTTTATCCCTGCCTTTATCACCGTATCTGTACAGGGGGGGGTCTTGCCGAAATGGCAGCATGGCTCCAGGTTCAGATATAGCGTTCCTCCTTTAGCCGCCCTTCCGGCATCATGGAGTGCATTAACCTCTGCATGGGCCCCACCGTGCATCTTGTGGTATCCCTGCCCAACGACCTTGCCATTTTTAACAACAACAGCCCCTACCATAGGGTTAGGCGATGCGCCTTCCATCCCTTTCTTTGCAAGAGAAAGGGCAAGCTTCATATAGAAATGATCTGGATTCATTTTACTGCCTTGCGCGGCGCCTTCTTTTCCCCAAGTATGTCTTTAAGTTCATCCATAAACTGGTTTATGTCCTTGAACTGCCTGTAAACGGAGGCAAACCTCACGTATGCCTATTCTTTCCAGGTCCTCAACACCGACCGGTCTTTTCTCACAGGCCCGTTTCAGGCCTGCGAAGAGCTTCCCCCTGTCGAAGAGTTCGCGCCTTCCATCCTTTTTTATGACCATTGGAAGGACCTCTTCAATCCTTTCGTATGTAGTAAAGCGTCGGCCGCATTCATCGCAGTCCCGCCTCCTCCTTATTACCCCTCCGTCTTTGCTGAGGCGAGAATCTATGACCTTGTTTTCCAGATGACCGCAGAATGGGCATTTCATTTCGCTTTAGGCTCCATTTTTATAAGGACAAGGCCGGACTCGGAGACCATCTCCTCAGCCAGGGGGTCTGAATAGCCGTCCTGGTAGTAGACCTTTTCTATCCCGGCATTTATTATCATCTTGCTGCAAATTATACACGGCCTGTTTGTGCAATAAAGGTCGGCGCCCGCTATGCTGGTGCCGTGATAGGCGGCCTGGATGATTGCATTCTGTTCCGCATGAAGTCCGCGGCACAGTTCATGACGTTCACCGGATGGGACATTCAGCTTCTCCCTGATGCACCCGGCGATCTCACAGTGGATTATCCCCCTCGGGACGCCATTATACCCTGTAGCCAGGATGTTCTTATTCTTTACTACCACTGCGCCTACCTGGCGCCTGAGACACGTGGATCTCTTTGCCACCAGATACGCAATCTCCATGAAATACTCTTCCCAGCTTGGACGCTGCATCTGTTAAATACTCCTATTCCAATTGTAATCTTTACAGTCGAGGCTCTTGCAAAAGTCCCTAACCACAGAGTGCACAGAGAAAATAATGAGCAACACAGAGAAAAATCATTAATAGTTAAGAAAAACCTCTGCGTTTCTCAGATAAGCCTCTGTGTCCCCTGTGGTTAAAATAGTTTTGCAATTACCTCAGTCTATTGGATTTCAAGATTTCGGTCAAGAAAAAAGGGGATTGGGGTTGGGTAGTTATGCAACCCCCCTTATCCTTTACA
>JACQYJ010000183.1 GCA_016208525.1 Deltaproteobacteria bacterium
AGGTAAAGGGTAGGTCCTGTTTTCTACGGATACCTGAAAATCGTTCATTGCCTCCAGGAGGCAGCTCTGGGTCTTGGGAGTGGTCCTGTTTATCTCGTCCGCCAGGATTATGTTTGAGAATATAGGGCCCTGGTTAAACTCAAACTCGTGGCTTGTCTGGTTATATATGGAGACCCCTATTATGTCGGAAGGAAGAAGGTCGCTGGTAAACTGGATCCTCTGAAAGGCGCATCCAAGAGACTTTGCAAGGGCGTGGGCAAGGGTCGTTTTCCCGACTCCCGGCACATCCTCTATAAGCAGGTGTCCCCTGGCAAGGAGGGCTATCACAGCCATCCTTATTACCTCCGGTTTGCCCTTTATAACTGTCCCGATGTTTGCTTCAAGCGCCCTTATTTTTTGGGTTTTATTATTCATCTCCGGGAGTTTATCAAAAGGGTGAGATTGAGTCAAAGATTTAAAATACTTTTTTATTGTCATAAATCATGGTAGATTCATGACGATATTAACCGATGAGTAGGAGGAGAAATGATCTCTAAGGTCTTATCAAGCGCTGTTCTCGGTATTGATGCATACATAGTTAATGTAGAGGTAGATATATCTCCAGGTCTTCCCGCCTTTTCCACAGTGGGGCTTCCAGACGGCGCTGTAAAGGAAAGCAAGGAACGGGTCAGGTCTGCCATAAAGAACGGAGGTTACTCATTTCCAGAGAGAAGGATCACTGTAAATCTGGCGCCTGCTGATATAAAAAAGGAGGGTTCATCTTATGATCTGCCTATAGCCATAGGCATCCTGTCTGCTATCGGGGTTGTCAAGAAGGACAGGCTTTCGGACTACGCTATATTGGGAGAGCTTTCCCTGGACTGCATGGTCAGGCCAATCAGAGGCGCACTGCCGACTGCCATTGGGGTTAAGAGGTCGGGGTTAAAGGGGCTTATTATTCCATCTGAAAATTCAAAGGAGGCCGCTGTTGTTCCGGGAATAGACGTCGTTCCGGTGAAAGACCTTCCTCAATTAGTCGCTTTTCTTAATGGGGAACTGGAGATAGAGGCCGTAAAGGTGGATCTGGAAGGGGTATTCAGGAAATACTCCCGGTATCAGGAAGACTTTACGGATGTAAAGGGCCAGGAGCATGTGAAGAGGGCTCTGGAGATAGCTGCGGCAGGGGGTCACAATATCCTCATGCTGGGGCCGCCAGGGTCGGGAAAGACCATGCTATCCAGGAGGATCCCTACAATCCTTCCGGACATGAACCTGGACGAGGCCATGGAAACGACAAAGATACACAGCATAATGGGGCTTCTTCACTCCAGCGCATCCCTTATAGCCACAAGGCCCTTTCGCGCGCCGCACCATACGATTTCCGACGCCGGACTAATTGGTGGCGGGACGATCCCAAAACCGGGAGAGGTCAGCCTTGCCCATAACGGCGTCCTCTTCCTGGATGAGCTCCCTGAGTTCAAGAGGAACGTCCTGGAGGTTTTGAGGCAGCCGCTGGAGGACGGGGTAGTGACAATATCCAGGGCAGTAGTATCCCTGACATATCCTGCAAGGTTTATGCTGGTCACAGCAATGAACCCCTGCAAGTGTGGAAACTTCGGGGATCAGCAGAAGGCTTGCTCATGCACTCCCAATGAGGTGCATAAGTACAGGGCGCGCGTCTCAGGTCCTTTGCTGGACAGGATAGACATACATATAGAGGTGCCTGCAGTCAGGTACAAGGAGCTGTCTGAAGCGAGGGCAGGGGAGAGCTCGGAGGAGATAAGAAAAAGGGTCAACTCAGCCAGGGATATCCAGAGGGACAGGTTTACAGGGAAGGGGATACACTGCAACTCCCAGATGTCTTCGAGACACATCAAGAAACACTGCATAATAAAGGAGGACGCAGACAGGCTTCTTGAGAGCGCAGTAGACCGCCTGGGCCTTTCTGCCAGGGCATTTACAAGGATACTGAAGGTGGCAAGGACCATAGCTGATTTAGACACGCGCGCGGATATAGAGGCAAGGCATGTGGCGGAGGCTATTCAGTACAGGAGCCTGGACAGGGGAGTGGTATGATCCGATGGCCCACTTTATCTTAGCTTGCATAGCCATTCAATAAGGTTTTGACCCTGGGGGACGGATGTTTCAAGAAAGAGTTAGAGACATAATGACATCTGATGTTATCTCTATAGGGCCATCCCAACGCCTATCTGAAGCTGTATTACTTATGGCAGAAAAGAACATCAGCTTTCTGGTTGTTTCCTCAGAGGAGAACAGGCCGATAGGCGTTATCAGCGAAAGGGATGTGTTGGGCCTCCTGGCTGCCCGGAAGAATGACGGAGCGCTGATTCGGGAGATTATGAGATCGCCGATACTGACGGTCGGTTCGGAAGAAACAGCCCTTTCAGCCCTCCATCAACTTGTAGTTCACAACATCCGGCATCTGGCCGTTGTTGATGCCGAGGGTTACCTTGCCGGCGTGCTTACTTTAACGAATTTCCTTGAACACCTTGGTTTCGAGTATTTCGTTGATATCAAAGGTGTGTCGGACATCATGAGCAGAGATCTTGTCATGATGGACAAGGAAGCGATAATTCATGATGCAGTGAGAGCAATGGCCAGGGCCCAAGCAGTTTGTGTCATTGTGGTTGAAGATGGAAGCCCAGTAGGGATATTTACGGAAAGGGACGCAGTCCGTTTAAGCTGCAAGGATATTGATCTTGAAAAGACCTCTATCCGAGCGGTGATGAAACGGCCTGTATTATCCATCCCGAAGGAGACCCATGTCCTTGACGCCGTCAGTCTCATGCATAAGAAAAGGGTCCGGCATCTTCCAGTTGTTGACTCGGACGGCAAGATATCGGGTCTTGTCAGCCAGATGGATATAACAAGGGGGATGGAGCTGAAATATGCGGAGTTCCTGAAGCTGTTGATCTCGGAACAGGAGAGGCAGCTAAGGGAAGTCAACGAATTGCTGGAGAAAAGGGTAAAGGAGCGGACGAGAGAGCTTCTCGCTTCAAATAAAAGGCTCCAGGAAGAGATGGAAGGGCGCAAGGTGGTTGAGGAGGAGCTCCGCTCCCTCGCCTCACGGATGCGGAGCCTTCGCGAGGAGGAAAGGAGAAGGATCGCCAGGGATATCCATGACGACCTGGGGCAACTGTTGACAGTATTCAAGTTCGACCTCTCGTGGATAGGGAAGAGATTGAACCAGGACCAGAACGCCTTGATAGAGAAGGTCAAGAGATCATCAGAGCTTGTTGAAACTGCTATTGAAAGGGTCCAGAAGATATCTTCAGAACTAAGGCCTACAATCCTTGACGACCTCGGCATCAAGGCGGCTATGGAGTGGCAGGCGGAAGAGTTTCAGAAAAGAACCGCGATCAGAAGCCGGATTACATTTGAACCCAAAGAGATAAGTCTTGACAATGATCTTTCTACCGGGATATTACGCATCTTTCAGGAGGCGTTGACAAATATCGGCCGCCATGCTGAGGCCTCACGGGTGAATGCCTCCGTGAAGATAACCGGCGGCAAGCTGGTGCTGAAGGTCGCCGATGACGGAAAAGGGATCACAGGAAAAGAGATAGCCGATTCCGCTTCTCTTGGCCTCATCGGCATAAGAGAGCGGGTATATCCCTGGGGCGGGAATGTTGAAATCACCGGGAAGAAGGGGAGTGGAACAACATTGACTGTGACTGTTCCGCTTGAGGCCGGGAGGAAAAAGAAATGATCAAAGTGCTGATTGCCGACGACCATCCCATTGTGCGGGAGGGGCTAAAGCAGATACTGTCCGAATCCTCCGAGATAGTTGTTGCCGGAGAAGCCGGCGATTGCAAAGAGACCCTTGAGAAATTGAAAAAGGGCCGCTTCGATCTGGTACTTTTGGACATAAATATGCCTGACAGAAACGGGCTGGAACTCCTTGAAGAATTGAAGAAGGACTGCCCAATGGTATCCGTGCTGATCCTAAGCGCCTTCCCAGAGGAGCAGTACGCATTGAGGGCACTGAAGTCAGGGGCATCAGGGTATCTCGTGAAAAAAAGCGCTCCCGAAGAGCTGATTACTGCCATAAAAAAGGTGTCGGGCGGCAGGAAGTACATAACTCCATCCCTCGCAGAGAGACTGGCAGACAGGCTTGAAACTAAGGACAAAGAAGCTCCCCATGAGAGGCTTTCAAACCGCGAATATCAGATATTCGGCATGATCGGGTCTGGAAAAACCGTATCTGAGATCGCTCTGGAGTTATCGCTGAGCGTCAAGACAGTCAGTACTCACAGGAGTCGTCTTCTTGAAAAGATGAATCTGAAGAACAATACGGAGCTTATCCGCTATGCAATAAAAAACAACTTGGTGGAATAAACGGTAACTCCTCTCTATGCCACAGATTAATCGCTTATAGGACGAACACCTATAACAAAAATAAGACTCCCGCCGATATTTTTTCCAACCCTTTCATAGTATGATTCATTCGTAAAAACTAAAATTTAACCGCAGAGACGCTGAGACGCTGAGTTAAACATATTAAAATTATTGATTCTTTTCTCTGTGCCTCTGCGCCTACGCGGTGAGAATAAGAGTTTTTACGATTTTATCATAGTGTGGTTTTTCAAATCACCTGAAGGATGAGGAGATGATATGAATGAATATAACGGGATTTCCCAAGGCCTGCTGAAAAGACGCAGGGAGCTTCAGATAAGAATTGATAAACTAAAAAAAGACGGCGACGACCCTCTGAACATGGACTCCGAGGAACAGGCTATAGAGCTTGAGAGCTCAGAGGTGCAAAGCGCCATATACGAGGGGGCGTTTAAAGAGATCGCCCAGATAAATAAGATACTGGATATGATTGAGAAGAACGAATACGGCAAGTGCATTGAGTGCGGGGAACAGATACCTGTTAAGCGCCTTGAGGCGATCCCGCATGCGAGTTACTGTGTAGACTGTGCTGCTTCAAAATAAAGAGCAATAAGGAGGGATTGAGCCATGAAAAGTAAAAAGGCAAAAGATTTGATGGTAAGGCCGGTCATTTCAGCAAGGGAAAATGCTTCGGTAAGGGACATCTCTTTACAACTTCTTACCGGATTTTACAGCGGTATGCCGGTTACAGACGAGGAGGGAAAGGTTGTCGGAATGGTAACAGAGCTTGATATCCTGGCCCTGATACAGAAAGGAAGGGAGCTTAACAAGATTACAGCCGGAGATATAATGGTGAAAAAGGTTACAACGGCTGATGTTAATACTCCTATTGAAGAGATCATAAATATCATACTTGATAAAGACATCATTCGCCTCCCTGTCACAGAAAAAGGAAGGCTTGTGGGCGTCATAGCGAGATGTGATATCCTCAAAAACTATATCGAACCAGAATTTGCGACATACGGATTATTGTCTTAAAAACTGGAAAAGGGAAGAAGAACGCTCCCCAAAGAGACAAACCTGCCAGAAAGTACTGGTATCAGAAGAATCCCTATAATCTAACTCTATTCTTCTTACAAGACATTAAGACAAGCCCGATTTTATTGGCGAAATAAAAGAGGATCACTGTATTTATTTTACGCATGGACAATCATTGAGGGAGTTTTTGGATACAAAAACGATTCTATTGGTTGAGGATAATGAGGCTTTGCTGAAAGTACTGTCTCTCCGCCTGAGTAAATTTTGTCATCTGGTTACTGCATCAAATGGAATGGAGGCCTGGGATATCCTTAAAGAGCATGAGTTTGACTTCATGGTCACGGATATAGAGATGCCCGTAATGAACGGTTTTGAACTTATAAACAAAGTGAGGGAGGCAGGAATTGATATCAAGATCATTGTCGTAAGTGGTCGTTACGACACATTCGCAATAGAAGATTTTCAAGACCTTGGTATAACTGATTGTCTCGAAAAACCATATTCGATTTGTAAGCTTTTAGATATCATTGGGATTTGAGTTATATTGTTAAACAGGGGGTTAAAATGTTAACTGAAGTGACCGGCGATATTCTTCTGACAAAGGCGCAGGCTATCGCTCACGGGGTTGCCCCCAACGACAGTTTTTCTACAGGCCTTGCCTTGAGCCTTCGGGAACGATGGCCTGCGATGTACAAAGACTTCCGGCATTACTACCAGTTGGGGCATCCAAAATCCGGCAGGGCATGGGGCTGGGTCGGTGCAGACGGTAAACGGATAGTCAACCTCTTTACCCAGGAGGCAGCGCCAAAGCATGGGGGCCATCCTGGCCGCGCCACCCTGGAAAACTTGAATCATGCCCTCCGCGAGCTTTACAACATCGCTGAAAAAGAGAAGTTCAGCAGTCTGGCGTTGCCCCGTCTGGCGACAGGTGTCGGCGGTCTGGACTGGTATCAAGTGAAGCCCTTGATAGTCAAGCATCTCGGCAACCTGCAAATACCAGTTATCATCTATGTCCATTATTCCAAAGGTGTCGCTGCCGATGAGAAGATTTAGACAGGGCAATAATATGGCACAAAAGGATCTGCATCTCCTGATAGTTGATGACAATGTCTAGGATGTAGCCGATCTTTCAAGTTGTTTAAAAGAAAGCGCCGGTCTTGTATCAATATCCCACGTACGCACTGCAGAAGAGTCTATAGGGAGGCTGAAGACTCATAAGTATGATATCTGCCTGATAGACCTATTTCTGACGGGAGTGGGAGGGCTTGCATTCATCAAGCATGTCCTCGACCACGGAGACAATCTCCCGATTATAGTGATAACAAACGAGGGGGACGAAAAGCAGGCTGTACAAGCCATGAAGCTCGGCGTATATGATTATCTTTTCAAGGACGACATAGACCCTCTTCTTCTAAAAAAGACCATCTATCGGGCACTTGCTGACCATAGGAACAGAAAGGAAAAGGAAAGACTCCAGGAGGAACTTGCGTCTTATACCGGACAGCTTGAAAAGATGGTTGAAGAGAGGACAAGGGAGATAGAGTATCTAAACAGCTACAAAGAGCTTATCCTCGACAATCTGAATGAATATATCAGGGTGGTAGACCCGTCGAATCTGGTAACACAATATGAATGCGGAAAGATACTGGCTGAATTTGGAGACAATGTGAGGAAAAGGTGTTACTTTTTCTGGAAACTGGATAAGGAGTGTGAACCCTGTACAGCCAAAGAGTCCATAGAAAATGGAAAGGTTATGTCTACGGAGGTTATAGCAGGTGACAGGGTTTATGCCCTGTCAGCGATACCTTTGAAGAACAGGGACGATACATTCTCTGCCATCGAGGTTGTAAGGGACATAACCCACCACAGAAGGATAGAAGAGGAGCTTAGGCATAAAAGGAGGCTGGCAGCAATGGGGGAGATGTCGGCCCGCATAGCCCACGAGATACGGAACCCATTGAATAAGATTTGTCTTAGTCATGAGATCCTGAAAGAATCATTAAACCTAAAGGGAGGGGATAAGAAAACTATCGAGATTATGGGGAGGGGGATCGAGACACTCCGTACCCTTGCGACTGACCTCCTCGATTATGGAAGGAGCGAAAAACTCACCAAGGAGACCATTGATATCAGAGAGATACTCAATAATGTCATATCTGAATTTGACTATAAGATTGCAAAGAGCGGCGTTAAGATTGTTAAGCGGTTCCCTAAGAAGGACCAGGTTTATCTCAATGCGGATGCGCCAAAGATAAGACAGGTCTTTACCAATGTTGTAAAAAACGCCGTTGAATCGATGCCTGAGGGTGGGATACTCCGGGTATCGGCAAAGGAGAAGGAGGGATTCCTGGTCACAGTAATTGCAGATAGCGGCGTTGGAATCCCGAAGGAAAATATAGAAAGGATATTTGAACCCTTCTTTACCTCAAAGATAGGAGGGACAGGCCTCGGAATGGCCATAGTCAAGCACTTCATAGACATGCATGACGGAGAGATAAAGATTGAGAGCGAGGAAGGAAGAGGAACTATCGTGACGATCACATTGCCTCAATAATAAATAATA
>JACQYJ010000175.1 GCA_016208525.1 Deltaproteobacteria bacterium
TGCCAATATCTCCCTGGCATTCCTGACATCAACAACAACCCTGTTAGGGGACTTCAAGTCAAAGACATTATAATCCGATATCTCCCCGTCAGTTATTATTTCCGCCCTCGTAAACTTTCCTTCCTTTTTAATCTCAACAGCCTTCACTTTTAAGGTCTTCCGGGGGGCCTCAGCAACTACTTCTGCCGGAGCTTCCGCCTGCTCCTGGTTAATTTCTTCTTTAGTTTCCTCTTTAGTTTCTTCTACCTTTTCCTCTACCGCTGGAGCCTCTGCTAACCGCTGCTCAGCAAAAAATATCTCCAATGTATTGCCGTCAGCCTTGACCTCATGCTCCACTGAGGACAAAAGGCTAATCTCTATCATGGCGCCGGAAACATCACGCCTTGAGATCGTCACCTTTGAGATGACTCCGTTAACAGCATCTATAGCGCCTTCGAAATTTCCCACATCAGCAGTTGGCATCTCTATAACGACCTTGGGCGGGTCTGAAACCTTAATGACAGTGTAATCCCCCTGCAGCGATTCAGTTGCCTTAATGGTCAGTATAGACCCGCCCTCGCTCTTGCCAATCTCCATACTGCTTATGGAGATTGCTTTTGGCTGTTCTTCCGGCCTTACCTGCGCCACCTTTGGCGAGCAGGCAGACAAAACAATCATGAAACATAATAGTAAATAAAAGTTGGCTTTACTTAATATAGCATCGATTTTCATCGGCCTTCTCCTCCTCTATCCTCGTCCTTCGGGATCTTGACTGAAACCTTTCTTGCCCTTGTTTGAGCCGTTTCATCCAGGTACTTCTCTTCAACTACCACCTCATCCTTCAAAATCTCAACTACTACTCCATCGTTCATTCCTATTGATGTCCCAACTTTAACGTGATACCCCTTACCTGTGGGGTCCTCTATTATTGCGACCTTCTTGCCAGGCAGCAGCATGATCCCCACAAGCCTCAGGGCAGACAGGTCATAAGTCTGATATTTTTTAAACTATTTTTTAGCACTTTCACCCTCAATAAATCTGTAAGTAGTTGCAAGGCAGGGTGTTGTCAGTATCACTTTCCCCCCTTCATCCTTAGCCCCGCCAATGTCTGCCTCCGTTATATTTACTATCCTTGAAAGCCTGGAGACCTTGTCAAAAAATACAGCAAGGGCGTGAAATGTCCCCTTCACGCTTATCTCCACAGGGACCTTCGCATAAAATCCTGAAGGGACCTCATTCATTGGCTTAAAGCGAATGAACTCAAGACCTGATTCGATTCCAAGCTTTGAGATATTTGTCAGAAGGGAAGGTATCTCCTTTTTGTCCGGAAGCTCCAGGAGGGCCTTTTTTAATTCATCGTTGAGTCTTGTCACCTCAGCCTCGAACCGTGGAAGGTCGGCTGCAATCGCCATGCTTTCAATCAACTCTGCCTGCAACTTCTCCTGCCTGAGATTAAGCTCCGCAAGTTCAGCTGTCTTAGGGTTGTAGAGCAGATACCAGTACAGCCCTGCAATAAGCGCAAGCGTCCCAACCAGAATATATGCCTTCTGCATTGGAGGAAGCTTTATCAGTGAGTCGGCTGTTATTGCCATTGAATTACCTCTTATATAAGTGGTAGAGACGCCCCGGCTGGGCGTCTCTACAGTGCTTCCAGTTTTCCGGTCAGGCTGAATTTCTTCAGTTTCAGGCCGGCCTGTTCAGTCTGCTCGGTCACAACAAGCTCTATATCCTTGAAACTAGATGACTTCTCCAGCTCAGTCATGAACTGGGCAATTACCTCATTGCTTATTGCCGTGCCTTCAATATTTATGCCGCCGCCATGTTCCTTAAATGAGACCAGCCACAGCTTTTCCGGGGTCACCCTGCTCAGTTCGTCCAGCATCTTCACAGGGCCGGCCTTCCCCTTCTTAAGCGTCGCAATCACACCAAGTTTATCTTCTAAGACCTTTTTGGCCTCCTTAAACCTGGACACCTCGCCTATCTGGGATTTTGTCTTCTGAAGCTCGCCCTCTGTAAACGCTATTTTGGCAGTAGCTTCCGCAATATCCTTCACTATTCTGAAATGGAAATATCCAAGAGCAATCAACACTAAGAAAAGAGACATGACTGCTACGGAGATCTGCTGCCTTAGCGTCTCCTTCTTTTTTGCGGCCCTGACCGGAAGTAAGTTAATTTTTATCATTTATCGCCAGGTCTCCTGATTGCCAGTCCAACACCAACACAGAATAATGCTGCATCCTTCTTCAGATTTTCAGCTTCTAAGCCCTTCTGCTTAATCCCTATCTTCATGAACGGGTTCCCTACCTCGGTCGGGATGCCAGTCCGCTCCGATACCGCCTCGACTATCCCTTTTATCTTTGACGAGCCTCCACTCAAATAAACCTTGTCAATCCGGCCTTCCGGGGCTGTAGAAAGATAAAAATCAAAAGACCTCTGCACCTCTGTCACGAGGGAAATTGAGGCAGTCTTGACAATCTCATCCACATTCCCGGCATCAACACCGCTTAGCCGCACTTCAAAATCTCCGCATCCTCGAAACTGACGCCGACTTGCTTCTGTATCTCATTGGTTATCTGCCTTCCTCCAACAGAAACATCCCTGGTAAGGGTTGATGTCCCTCCCTTAAGTATATTTATGTTTATGACATTGGCCCCGAGATTAACCAGCGCCACCGTCTCCTCATGCGCCACATCGTAGTTAATGCAGTACATATTTTCCAGCGCAAACGAGTCCACATCTACCACTACGGCATTTAGCCCCGCCTCCGACATGACCGCGGTATAATCGTTTATCATGTCCTTCTTTACGGCAACGATCAAGACATCCATCTGTGGCTGCCCAGTGGCCATTTCAAGGATGTGAAAGTCCATGTTCACATCGCCTATGGGGAACGGTATATACTGCTCCGCTTCCCACTGGATAGACTCTTCCAGCTCCGCCTCCGTCATGGCAGGAAGAGTAATCTTTTTTATTATCACTGAATGACCGGACACCGAGATGGCTGCATCCTTAGTCTTTATCTTTTTCTCAGCAAGGAGGTTCTTTATGGCCTCGACTACGGCGAAGGAATCCATTATTGCTCCGTCAACAATAACCTCGGAAGGGATCGGGACTATGCCATAATTGACCAGTTGATAACCCTTTTTGGTATCCTTCAGTTCCACTATCTTGATGGCTGAGGAACCTATGTCTACCCCTATGACATTCTTCTTTTTACCGAACAGATCCATTTAAACCCCTTATATTCCGATGTAGAAACATGGCTTCAGCCATGTTAACAGGCCTAAAGGCCTGTTTCTACTTTCCTCCCCTGACCCCTGTCTTCTGATTTCTGGCTGCTCTTAAAGACCTTGTCCGCCTCAGGAACCCTGAGACCCAGTGCAATGACCACCTTCCTTTTCGTGTCCAGCCTGCACGGGTGACCCTTCTCTATCCTGTCCACTGTCAGGACTGATATGCCTGCCTTTCTTGCCAATTCGGCCTTGCTCATCAGCCTGGCCTCTCTCAACTTCCTGACGTTGTTTGGATTCTGCTTCATAATGCACTATAAAATTCCATAATTAATACACTGTGTCAAATCTAATTATTATAATTTAAGCATAATTATGTTAAATTATAATAAAAGCTCTATATATAGAGTGAACAAAAAATAAGGCCACAATATCTTGTGGCCCTGTTATTACAACCTCATCAGTAAAATCCGCTTTTCACTTAAAAACTGCAAACCAGTGACATACTTGTTTAACAGTGAATCTACTACAGGGGACTTTCACCCCATTAGTTCACGCCCGTGCAGGGCGTACACAAGCAAATCCAGCGGACGGCATATAACTCCGCCACTGATTTAGGTCGTTATGTTTTAAATAGAGCATAAAAATGGAACATATAAAACCATATAAGGCCATAAAGTCAAAATGGCAAACGATTTTCATTGGATTTTTGGATTTATAGTCCTTCTATTTTTTGGTTTCATGTTAGATTTGTTAAGCGGTTTTTCAATTCTTA
>JACQYJ010000176.1 GCA_016208525.1 Deltaproteobacteria bacterium
ATAAAAAACCCCCTTACACCCATCCAGCTCTCGGCGGAAAGGCTTCAAAAGCGCTTTGGCGACAAGGTGGGAGATGGCGGCGAAGTGTTCCAGGAATGCACGAGGACGATTGTGAGGCAGGTAGAGGAGCTGAAGGCCCTGGTCAATGAGTTTTCAAACTTTGCCAGGATGCCTGCGGCGACCCTCTCTCCAAACGACATAAATATGACAGTGAGAGAGGCTGTTTTTTTGTTCAAAGAGGCGCATAAAAGAGTGAGCTTCGCCCTTGAGCCTGATGAAACCATGCCGGTGTTCAACATAGACAGGGACCAGATCAAGAGGGCGCTGATAAACCTTATTGACAATGCAGTTGCGGCAGTTGGAGAGGCTGGAGAGATACTGGTCAAGACCTCTTACGACAGGAATTACAAACTGGCGAGGATAGAGGTGGCTGACAGCGGTGGAGGGATAAGAGCGGAGGACAGAGGAAGGCTGTTTGAACCTTATTTCTCTACTAAAAAAGGCGGGACAGGGCTGGGACTTGCTATTGTAAATAGCATTGTATCAGACCATAACGGATACATAAGGGTTTTAGACAACGAACCTAAGGGAACGAGGTTTGTTATTGAATTACCTGTAAAAACGTAGGCAAAAAGGTAAACGTGAGGGGACTGTCCCTATTTACGGACGGGGCCTTATCCCGGCGTAGAATAGGGACTGTCCCCGGCTTTGAGACGCGAGACGGAGGTTACATGGCTGAATCGATACTTATTATAGACGACGAAGAGAGCATCAGGGCCTCCCTTAAAGGGGCTCTGGAGGACGAGGGGTTCGACGTCATTACCGCAGAGGATGGAGAGAGCGGTATAACAAGGACATCGGAGGAACTCCCTGACCTGATACTCCTCGATATCTGGATGCCTGGGATAGACGGGATTGAAACCCTTAACCGCCTGAAACGCTTGTACCCGAAGCTGCCTATAATTATCATGTCAGGTCACGGGACAATTGAAGCAGCAGTTAAGGCCACAAAGCTTGGGGCTTACGACTTCATAGAGAAGCCGCTGTCAATAGAGAAGGTTATTCTCGGCATCGGACGAGCGTTGGAGACCTCGAGACTCATGCAGGAAAACCTGATACTGAAGGGAGACGAGAGGCATCTGATCATAGGCAAAAGTGAGGCAATCAGTAAACTCAAGGAAGATATAGAATCAGCGGCCCAATCAAAGGCCCCTGTATTGCTTACAGGTGAAAACGGCACAGGTAAGGAGGTCGTGGCCTGGAACATCCACAACCGGAGTCTAAGGGCGAATAAACCCTTTGTTACCGTCAACTGTGCTGCAATCCCGGAGGAGTTGATGGAGTGCGAGCTCTTCGGTTACGAAAAGGGCGCCTTTACAGGCGCCACATCCAGGCAGAAGGGACGTTTTGACATAGCCCATGAAGGGACCCTGTTCCTTAATGGAGTAGGCGACATCTCGCTTAGTACCCAGGCCAAGGTGTTGCGGATAATTCAGGAGATGGTATTTGAAAGGGTCGGGGGGACAAAGGGGATAAAGGTGGATGTCAGGGTCATTGCTGCCACAAGTCATACCATTCATCCTTCATCCCTCATCCTTCATCCCTCATTCCTCATCCATATCCCTCCCCTAAGAGAAAGGGTTGGCGACATCCGGTTATTAGCGGAACATTTCATTAACGAGTTTTCAAGAGAGAGCGGAAGGCCTTCAAAAAAGGTTTCTCCAGAGGCCATGTCACTGCTTAAAAGGTATGACTGGCCTGGGAATGTAAGGGAACTCCGAAACCTCATAGAGAGGCTTGTCACCATATCTCCTTCGCGCCTTATAGAGCCTCATAACCTCCCCCCATATCTGACAGGCCCGGCAGAAGGCCCGATAGATGATGCCTTCTCAACACTGGATTTCAAGGAGGCCAGGCGCCTCTTTGAGAAGGAGTTCATTATCAGGAAGATGGAAGAGAACGGCTGGAATATATCAAAGACCGCTGAGGCGATGGGTATTGAGAGAAGCCACCTGCACAGGAAGATAAAGAGTTACGGAATAGAGATAAAGGAATTGTAGGGGCTGGTTTCAAACCCGTCCTTTCTATTCCACTGTCAGATATTTCTTAACTTTCTCTAACCCCTTTTCCTTTATCCCCGTCACATTCTTAAGGTCCTCGACCCGTTTGAACCTGCCGTGCCACTGCCTGTATTCAACAATCTTTTCTGCTGTCATGGGCCCTATGCCCCGTATTGCCTCCAGGTCAGTTTTTTTTTTTTTATTTATGTTAATCCTTTTGTTGAGGGTCAGGAGTTTGGAGCCGGAGAGGTTCTTTGAGGAAAGGGATGAGGGATGAAGGATGAAGGATGAATCATTACTCTTAATTTCCTCAAATATTCTGGATTCTGGATTCTGAATTCTAACTTCTATTTCGCTGAGATCTATTGCGTTAAAATAGAGAAGGGTCATCCCGAAGATTATCAGAAGGACAATTACCTGCTGGCCTTTGGAAAAGGTTTTCATAAAAACCCTTGGCAAAAGGTGAAAGGTAAAAGGCGAAAGGTAAAAGGTAAAAGGTAAAAGGTAAAAGGTAAAAGGTAAAAGATTTTAAACCTTTAGCCTTTAACCTTTAGCCTTTAACCCTTAACCTTTAACCTTTAGCCTTTAGCCGTTGACCTTTTTCATCTTTATAAAGCTTATAATCTATGCTGTCCACAAGGGCCTGCCAGCTTGCCTCTATTACATTTTCGGATACCCCGACTGTTCCCCACTTATCCGACTTGTCGCCTGATTCAATGAGGACACGGACAGATGCAGCGGTCCCCTCTCCTGCCGTTAAGACCCTGACCTTGAAGTCCAGGAGCTTGACATCCTTAAGAGACGGGTAGAACTTCTCTAATGCCTTCCTTAAAGCATTGTCAATGGCATTTATAGGGCCATCTCCAACAGCGGCCGTATGCTCCACTTTGCCCCCTACCTCAACCATTATTGTGGCCTCTGCTATAGGAGGTTCATCTTCCTTGCGCTTTTCGTCAATGACCCTGAAGCCAATAAGGTTGAAGTGCTTCTTATGAGTTCCTAAAACCCTCTTCATCAACAGTTCAAAGGACGCCTCGGCCCCCTCAAACTGGTACCCCTTATGTTCCAGGTCTTTTATTGTCTCAACAAGCTCCTGGGTTAGAGGGTCTGTGTTGTTTATATCGATCCCAAACTCCTTTGCCTTGAAAAGGATATTGCTCTTCCCTGAAAGGTCGGATATGAGAACCCTCCGGCGGTTTCCGACCAGCTCCGGCCTTATATGTTCGTAAGTTTCCGCCTTTTTCATCACAGCGCTGACGTGTATCCCTCCTTTGTGCGCAAAGGCGCTCTCTCCCACATACGGGAGATGAGAGTTATGGGTGAGATTAGATATCTCGCTTACAAACCTTGATGTCTCGGAAAGCCTTGCCAGTTGAAAATCAGAGAGGCACTTATAACCCATCTTGAGTTGCAGGTTCGGGATTATGGAACAGAGGTTGGCGTTACCGCATCTCTCTCCAAAACCGTTTATTGTCCCCTGAACCTGCCTTATCCCTGACTCTATCGCTATGAGAGAATTGGCAACGGCCAGATCAGAGTCGTTGTGGCAATGGATGCCGAGAGGGGTCTTCACTGCTTTTTTAACCATCTTAATGGCTTCAGCAACTTCATGAGTAAGGGTCCCGCCATTTGTATCGCAAAGGACCAGACAGTCAGCCCCTGCATCGAGAGCGGCCTTCAGGGTTTTGACAGCATACTCAGGATTCGCCTTATATCCGTCAAAAAAGTGTTCCGCATCATAAAAGACCTCGTCAAGCTCCTTTTTCAGGAAGGCTACGGAGTCAGTTATCATATCCAGATTTTCCCTGAGAGATATCTTAAGCGCCTCCTTTACATGGAGGTCCCAGCTCTTCCCGAATATACAGGCAACTCCGGCGCCTGAAGACACCAGCGCCTTGAGGTTATGGTCTTCCGATGGCTGGATCCTGGGCCTTCCAGTGCTTCCAAAGGCAGACACACTGGAATTCTTAAGGCGCACCTTTTTTATCTCTTTAAAAAACTGAACATCCTTTGGATTAGAGCCGGGCCATCCGCCTTCAATGTAATGGACCCCAAGCTCATCAAGCTTTCCGGCCACAAGGATCTTGTCTTCCACGGAAAAGGATATCTCTTCAGCCTGGGTGCCGTCTCTGAGGCTTGTATCGTATATCTTTATAGTTTTCATAGGCAGGATATTATCATAAACCCATGCGGAGTGAAAAGGGGAAAGTGAGGGGGCAGGCAGGTTATCTGGTACGAGAGGCCTGGGCAGTTTCTGTCATGCGGAGCCTTATCCTCGCCACCCTCCTGCCTATTACCCTCTCGACAGTAAATTTAATGCCGTTGTCTATTATCGCCTCTTTTTCGTTCGGTATCCTTCCCATGATGGTCATGACAAAGCCGCCCATGGTGGTGTCCAAATCCTCAGACAGGTCAAGGTTAAGCCTTTCATTTACCTCCTTTATTGTGGCGCTCCCGTCTATCAGGGCAGAGCCGTCGGTCAGCTCTATCACCTTATCGGCCTCCTCGTCATGTTCGTCCTGTATCTCACCGACTATCTCTTCCAGGATATCCTCCATTGTGGCAAGTCCTTCTATCCCGCCGTATTCATCCACAATTATTGCTATATGGCTTCTGTTCTTCCTGAACTCCTCAAGAAGTCTCTCTGCCTTTGCCGAATCGGGGATATAGAATGGTTTTCTCATAACTTGAGTTAAAGTAAACGCCTTTTCCGAATCCCAGTAGTTCATCACATCCTTTACATGTACGACCCCAACTATATTGTCCAGGGTGTCCTTATACACAGGCATCCTTGAAAAACCGATTTCTTTAAAGAAAGCGACCACTTCTTTAAGTGGAGTATCTACCTCTATTGCCTTGATCTTTACCCTTGGGACCATGACCTCTCTGACAAAAAGATCGCTCATCTCCAGTACCCTGTGGAGTATCCGCCTCTTTTCCTTTGGCACCACTCCCTCTTCTTCACCCATGCGTATAATGGTCTTCAGCTCGTCCTCGGAAAGAGAAGGCGCTGAAGCCATCTCACCGGCGCCCAAGAGCC
>JACQYJ010000218.1 GCA_016208525.1 Deltaproteobacteria bacterium
CCTTGGGTTTTGATCAAACAAAGGAGATATGACCAGAATATCTATGTCGCTCTCATCCGAGGCTGTTCCTTTAGCCTGGCTGCCATACAAGATTAAATTGCTGACAGGAAAACCGTTCTTACGCAATAAATCCAGGTAGCTTTTTAGATTGTTTATAACAGACTGATTAACCATTTTACCTTATCCTCCGCTCCCTGGATATACTTCTGCGCCTTTTCCATTGAAATTTCCGGCTTTCCCAATGATGGATACCTTCCCTCCAATTGGAATTCCATCATTTCTCCCAAGAAATCTACGAGTTCATTGTCATGCGATATAGTAGAAGACTCCAATAACCGGATAAGGTTATGTGTTTTTGGGGGAATATCGGCAGTTGCTTTTACGACAATTGCTTTTAAGGCTTTTTCTATTGCAAGATGGCAAAAAAAGAGACTGTGAACAATCCTGCTTTTTTCAAATAGAACTTTGGCTGATTCGATACTTTCCAAAGCTCCATCCCGCCAGTAAATAATCTGCTTATCCACGTCAATTGCCATAATTGAGATTATAGCAAATTAATTAGATAAAACAATGTCAAATTCAAAAATGTGTCAAACCAAAAATGGTTGAATTGATAGCCCTGGTAAAAGAGCATCCTCCGGTAATGTTAGAGGTCAGTAGCGAGATTGACGAGCTTGCGGATATCTATATCGCTGAAGGCGTGATCCCTAAAAAGAAACGCGATGACGCTATGCACATTGCCATTGCTACAGTTAATGAGATGGACGCACTGGTCAGTTGGAACTATAACCACTTGGCCAACCTTGCTAAAAAAGAGAAGGTTCGCTTAGAAAATTTTTCTTGCATGATATTTAACTTTGTGCTAAAAAAGTAAAGGCATTAGCATCCGGGTATACAAAAAGTGGGCTCACGCCCACTTTTTTTTATACCAAGTTGCTTTCAAAAAGCTACTGGAATTTTTATATGGCATCGGAAGAGAGTGTTTCGGAAAAGGTCGCCTCCATTGTTGTTCCTGCCCTTGAAGAGATGGGAATGGAGCTTGTGTCTCTTGAGTACAGGAAGGAAGGGAGCGGCTGGGTCCTCAGGCTTTTTATAGACAGGGACGGCGGAGTCACCCTTGACGACTGCGCCGATGCAAGCAGAGTGGTAGAGGAGCTACTCGATGCTGAAGACATCATCCCTCATGAATACAGTCTTGAGGTCTCATCCCCTGGCCTTAACAGGCCGTTGAAAAAAGATGCCGATTTCAGGCGTTTTATAGGGAAGACGGCAAGGATCAAGACCTTTGAGGTAATAGATGGCAGCAGGAACTTCAAGGGACGCATAGAGGGTTGCGAAGATAGTGTCGTAGTTCTCAATGTAGACGGGACTCTCCACCATATACCATTAAAAAAGATTGCCAAGGCTAATATTGAATACGAGTTTTGATGAATGGAGGTGAAGAATGATTCTTGAGCTTAACCGGGTTTTGGAACAGGTATGGAAGGACAAAGGGATAAGCAAGGCCATACTTATAGATGCCATTGAGTCGGCTGTGCTCATCGCAGCGAAGAAAAAGTATGGCGCTGATAAGGAGATAGAGGCCCACTTCAATGAAGAGCTGGGGGAGGTTGAGCTTTTCCAGTTCAAAATCGTAGTGGAGGATGTTGTTGACCCTGATAATGAAGTATCTCATGAAAAGGCTGTGAAAGAGGACCCCGGGGTCGAGGTCGGGGACAGCCTTGGCATGAAGCTTGATGCATCCGGTTTTGGCAGGATCGCAGCCCAGGCGGCTAAACAGATTATTGTCCAGAAGCTGAGGGACGCAGAGAGGGACAATATTTTCAATGAGTTCAGGGAACGCAAGGGAGAGATACTCAACGGTATAGTTAAGAGGTTTGAGCACGGAGATATGATAGTTGATCTCGGTAAGACAGAGGCCGTTCTTTCACAGAAGGAGCAGGTTCCGGGTGAAAACTACAGGCCTACTGAGCGGGTAAGGGCATATCTTGTTGATGTGAAAAAGACCTCAAAGGGCCCCAATATAATACTCTCAAGGACCCACCCGGGCATGGTCGCAAAGCTTTTTGAACTGGAGGTCCCTGAGATTCATGAGGGGATCGTAAAGATAAAGAACGTTGTCAGGGAGCCGGGCAGCCGGGTCAAGATCGCGGTTGTAAGCGAGGACAGGGACATCGACCCGGTAGGGGCATGTGTCGGGATGAAGGGGAGCCGGGTGCAGGCAGTGGTACAGGAACTAAAGGGCGAGAAGATAGACATAGTGGAGTGGGTGGATGACCCTGCCAGGTTTGTGTGCAATGCCCTGTCTCCGGCCCAGATAGCCAAGGTTATCGTGCACGACGCTGAAAAGTCTATGGAGGTTATAGTCCCGGACAACCAGCTCTCTCTCGCTATCGGCAAGAGGGGACAGAACGTAAGGCTTGGCGCAAAGCTGACAGGATGGAAGATAGACATATTCAGCGAGTCCAAGAAGGCTCTGGCTATGGAGGCAGAGAAGGCCTTGTGGGAGATTCCCACTGTTACGGATGAGGAAGAGAATGCAGAAGGAATAGAAAGTTCAGAGGCTAATGAATAAGACCTGGACTGAGACAGGGACTGCAACGGATAAGATCAGGACATGTCTCGGTTGCAGGGCGTCTAAGGATAAGAAAGAGCTCGTCAGGCTCGTGAAATCTCCTGACGGGGTTGTAGTTATAGACTATAAAGGAAGGCTCCCCGGCAGAGGGGGTTATGTCTGCCCGATAGAGTCATGCATCAGGGAGGCATTTTCAAAGAAGCAGATATCAAGGGTGTTTAAAGTTTCACAGGTCGAGGGAGTGGAAGAGTTTCTTGGCCGGTTAAGGAAGCTGGCTCTGGACAGGATATCATCGCTCCTTTCCCTTGCAAGAAAGGCAGGGAAGGTTGTGGATGGGAGAGAGGCTGTAGAAAAGGGGATTACGATGGGGACTATAAACCTTCTCGTCTTTGCTGAAGACCTCTCTCCTATAAGTTTTAAGGAGATGAAAGATACTTGTCTCAAGAGAGGAATAGGCTATTATACATACCTCTCAAAGGATGAGATGGGCGGCCTTATAGGTAAGGGGGAGAGGGGCGCTGTCGGCATAGCGGATGCATCTTTCTCGTCTTTACTGGGAAAGGAATTTGAAAGGGTTAAGAGTCTGGGAAGCGTGGGCTCAGGGGGTGGAAAAAATGGCTAAGATAAGGATTCACGAACTTGCGAAGGAACTGGGCTTGGAAAACAAGGATGTAATAGCCAAGTGCAAACAGCTTGGATTTGGAGATAAGAGCCCTTCTCACGGCCTTGAAAACAACGAGGCGGATAGTGTCAGAAAGGCCTTCAAACCCCGCGAAGAGGCCTTGCCGGAAGAAAGGCAGGTTGTTATAGAGAAGAGGGTCACGCTTGAAGACAAGGAGGTGTCCGTAGAAGAGAGACGGGTAAAGTCCACTGTTATCAGGAGGAGGACGAAGGAGATTGAGATTAAGCCACGGGTAGTCGAACAGGCCAAGCCTCTTAAGGTTGAAGTGGCTCCGGCGCTCCATGAGCTTCCATCCGAGATACATGAGGTTGTCGTTCCTGTAATAGAGCCCCAGATTCCGGAAGCACAGCCGGTTCGTGTCAAGCCTGGAGCTCAAGGAGCGCGTCTTTAAACCAGTTCCCGCCTTCAGGGGAAAGAGGCGGGGGGCAAAGGCGGCGCCTGCTGCAGGTTCCAAGAAGACCGAGATAACAGTCCCCAAGGCCATAAAAAGGGTCATTAAGGTCTCGGATGTGATACAGGTCGGAGAACTGGCCAAGAGGATGGGGATCAAGGCGGGTGAGGTTATAAAGAAGCTGTTCGGGCTTGGTATCATGGCCACGATAAACCAGTCAGTTGACATAGATGCTGCTACCCTTGTCGCCCAGGACTTCGGGTACGAGGTCGAGAGGGTTGGAATGGAGATAGTGGAGGAAATGCTTGAAGAGACTGCGGATATATCCGGGAATAAGGTTTTGAGGCCACCCGTAGTTACCGTTATGGGGCATGTTGACCACGGCAAGACATCGCTTCTGGATGCCATAAAACAGACCGATGTGGCTGCAGGAGAGGCCGGGGGAATAACGCAGCATATAGGCGCCTATCATGTGGAACTTGATAAGGGAGACCTTGTGTTTCTGGATACGCCAGGGCATGAGGCGTTCACTGCCATGAGGGCGAGGGGCGCCCAGGTTACCGACTTTGTTGTTCTTGTGGTTGCTGCTGACGATGGGGTAATGCCCCAGACCGTTGAGGCTATAAACCATGCCAGGGCAGCCAACGTTCCGATCATTGTTGCGGTCAACAAGATAGACAAGCCTGGCGCCAACCCTGATAAGGTGAGGCAGTCTTTATCCGAGCATGGACTCCAACCTGAGGACTGGGGAGGGGACACCATATTTGTGAATGTCTCTGCAAAACAGAGGACAGGGATCAAGGAACTCCTTGAGATGATAATCCTTCAGGCAGAGGTAATGCAGCTTATGGCCAACCCCGACAAGTTTGCCAAGGGAACTATAATAGAGGCAAAGCTTGACAAGGGGAGGGGGCCTGTGGCAACTGTCCTGGTTCAGGAGGGGACCCTTAAGATAGGAGACCCGTTCGTTGCAGGGGTCCACTACGGAAGGGTCAGGGCCATGCTTGACGATAAAGGGGCAAAGGTCCTGGAGGCAGGCCCATCAATGCCGGTGGAGGTGCAGGGCCTTCCTGGAGTGCCTCAGGCTGGAGAGAGGTTCGTAGTCGTCTCTGATGAGAAAAAGGCAAAGGAGATAGGGACATACAGGCAGATGAAGCAGAGGGAGACCGAGCTTTCCAAAAGCAGCAAGGTCTCTCTTGAAGACCTCTACAACAAGATAAAAGAGGGAGAGGTAAAGGAACTTGGGATCATCATCAAGGCCGATGTTCACGGTTCAGTGGAGGCATTGACCGAGTCTCTCCAGAAACTCTCGACAGACGCCATAAAACTGAAGGTGCTTCACGGTTCGGTGGGAGCAATAACAGAGACGGATGTGCTGCTGGCTGCGGCTTCCAATGCCATAATAATTGGTTTCCATGTCCGCCCTGACGTCAAGGTGCAGGCATTGGCAGATGAAGAAGGGGTGGATGTAAGGCTTTACAGCATAATCTATGAGGTCACGGAGGATGTGAAGAAGGCCATGGAGGGTCTCCTTGCGCCGACCATCAAAGAGGTCGTCCTCGGAAGGGCTGAGATCAGAGAGATATTCAGCGTTCCAAAGATTGGAAACATCGGCGGATGTTTTGTGACCGACGGAAAGATAACGAGGGGCGCCATGATAAGGCTGATAAGGGACGGGATAGTTATCCACGACGGCAAGCCGGCCTCCTTGAGAAGGTTCAAGGACGATGTCAAAGAGGTACAGTCCGGGTATGAATGTGGTATCGGCATCGAGAACTATAATGACATCAAAACCGGTGATGTGATTGAGGCTTATATCCACGAAAAGATAGCAGCAAAATTATAGTGGCCAGTGGCCGGTGATCGGCGATCAGTTGATGCCGACCACTGACATCTGACCACTGAATTTATGGTAGTAGGTGTTTGTCATATAAATCTCGCTATCCCCGGCGCTCACTCTCTGAAGGAGAAGAGGCATGCGCTGAAAAGCCTCACGACAAGGGTCAGGGGGAGCTTCAATGCTTCTGTGGCCGAGGTCGGTGACAATGATGTGTGGCAGAGCGCGGTGATAGGGATTGCGGTTGCTGGCAATGAGAGAGGATTTGTAAACTCCGTCCTGGATAAAATAATAGATTTTATTGAAGGATTAAAGAGTGTGGAGATCGTAAGCCACGAGATAGAGATAATGAACTACTGAAGGGCTGAGGGATAAGGGTTGAAGGATGAATCAGAAACGTTTTAAATTCATCCCTTATCC
>JACQYJ010000186.1 GCA_016208525.1 Deltaproteobacteria bacterium
AATCAATGTATAAAGACAGAAGAGGAATAACTTTTCTCCTGGCCCTCTGCTCATTTTTATTCGTTTCAGCAGTCTCCCCTTCCCCATCCTTTGCAACAACGCCAACACTGAACATACCCCTGAAGCTCACCACCCACATCGCTGACGACTTTCAGCCCGCTGTTTCTCCAGACGGTAAGTTGGCGGCCTTTGTATCCAACAGGAGCGGGAACAACGACATCTGGCTCGTTCCCATAAACGGCGGCCCGGCAAGGCAGATGACATTCCATACAGCATCCGATTCAGCTCCGGCATGGAGCAGGGACGGGAAAAGGCTTGCCTTCGCCTCTCTCAGGGAAGACTCAAAGGGTGATATATGGGCGCTGGATCTGGATGGAAATATAGAGTCAAGGATAACGGGTTCCAGCGGACCGGAATCGAATCCTTCCTGGTTTCCTGACGGCAGGAGGATCGCCTTTTCGAGAGGTGAAGAGGTATGGAGTATTGATTTACCGACCCACAAAGAGGAACGCCTGTTTAACGGGCTTTACCCTTCTGTCTCACCCGACGGCAGATTTATAGCCTTTATATCCTTCGATGGTTTACCCTCCGGCGCGAGGGGCGAGCTATCTATCTACGACACAGCCGACAATAAGATAACAAGACTGACCTCCGGCGAACTCTCCGACGCCTTCCCTTCATGGTCACCCGACGGAAGGGAGATTTATTTCTCAAGGTTTTCAGAGGACACCAACAACGACGGCCTGATTGATATAAAAGACAACCCTTCCATCTGGAGGATCAGTTTTTCAGACGACTTCCAGTTCATCCCTCATCCCTCATCCTTCATCCCTGATTTTCAACTCACCTCCGGCTCTTCATACGACCTCTTCCCGTCTGCAACAGATAACAGCGTCATATACGCCGCAGGCAAGGGGAAGGATATTGATATATACAGGGTTCAGAGAGATGGGGAAGTACCCAGCCTAAAAACGGCCAGGGAACAGCTTGAGCTTGCCTATCGCCAGAGAGATGCCCTGCACAGGCTCCTGGCGTTCAGGAAGGTCTATCTTTCCGGTTTTCCCAGGGACGAGGGACTGTTTTCAGAGGCCAGATACCAGGCGGCCCTTGCATATATGGAGATGGGCCACAGGAAAGATGCAATAAGGGAGCTTGAGTCCATAAATTCAAAACAAACCCTCGTCCGTCATCCCTCATCCCGCATCCCTCATCCCTCATCCCTCATCCTTAATGAGTACGCATCTCTCGCCAGGATCGAACTCGCAAAAATTAATGCCGCAGATGCAGTATCAGCGGGAGATAAAGACAGGGCATTGGAAGAGGTAAAAACTCTCAATGGGATCATAGACGAATATAAGGACCACCCATATTCCCAGGCCATGGCCCAGTTGGAGACAGGCAATATCTATCTCTCACTTAAGGACGATGTCCAGGCCCTGAAGGAGTATGAAAAGGTCCGTGGGCTTTACTCTTCGGAAGCCCCCGCAGTGGCCCAGTCAAGACTCAAAATTGCGGACATATTCAGCTCCTACGGGGATGAACTGAGGATGATTGACACCTATCTGTCTATTATTAAGGATTACCCGGAATCGTTAGAGTGGTGCCTGACAGCATCCCAGAGAGTTCTTTCGCTTATAGAAAGGATCGAGGATGAAAGAGAACGCCTCGCAAGGTACAGGGAGATTATTTCAAAATATAAAGGGCTCCCATACCTCCCGGCCCTTGCCCAGTATAAGGTCGGGGAGTTCTACCATGTAAGGGGCAGACACGAGGAGGCCGTTTCAGTGTACAGGCGGGTCATTGATGATTTCCCTTCAGAGACATCCGTTGCGGATGAGGCATCCATCGCCATGGCGGAGGTCTGGTTGTCAAAGGGATCGCACGGCAATGCCCTCTCCATCTATGAAGGATTGATGAAAAAGGGGGTCCTCCGCGCCGGGAGGTTATTCATAAATACGTCGCTTGAAAAGGGGAGGATGGAGCTTCTCGGAAAGGAACCGGCCCAGGCGATAAAAAGCTATAAGTCTGTAATAGACCTTGACTACAACGATGTCAGGGCGCACAGAGGACTGATTGCGGCTTATGCAGCTAAAGGCGAGCCTCAAAAAGCTGTTGCTATATATACGGAAGAGGTAAAGAAGTTTGGCGACAGCGACACAGCCCACTATGCCCTTGGCCTTGCCTATACCTACATGGCGGGGACTGTCCCGGATTTACGGACGGAGCGCCGCGGAGTCGTAGAACCGGGACTGTCCCCACTTAATGCTGCGGAGTCGGAGATAAAAACGGCGCTGTCTCAGAATTACTCCCTGCCCTTTGCCCATCAGACCCTTGGCTGGATATATGAAATCAAAGACAAGACGGAAAACAGCAGGACAATGGGACTCGCTGTGGACGAATATATGGCGGCCCTTGCCCTTTTCCCACCGGAGCAGAAAAAGGAGGCATCCGACCTCCTGTTGAATATCGGTAACGGTTACTCGGCCCTCGGAAACCATGAAAAGGGGTATGAATATTACAAGAAGAGGCTGGAAACAGGGGTTGCATTTGATGACCGGATGAGGGAAGCGGTCTTTTACGAAAACCTGGGGAATGCGGCCTCCAGGACAGGGAAATACACGGAAGCGGTTCCTTACTACCTGAAGTGCCTTGTCTATGCAAAAAAGGTCAGGGACAGGAAATGGGAGTTAAAGATAACCGAGGAGATGGCCCTGCTGTATCAGGAGGCCAAAGATTTTGCGAAGGCAGCCGAATATTTTTCACAGGCGCTGAAGATAGCTGAAGAGGCAGATATGGCAGAATCGAGGGCTGTCATATTGAGAAATATCGCATATAACCTCTATCACGCGGGGAAGATAGAGGAAGGGATCGGATACTTCAACAAAAGCCTGGATGCCCTTAACGTTAAAGAAGATATCTCTTCAACCTCCGGCGGCCTCCTGACCATCAAAAAGGCCCTGTCCCTCAACAAGGAAGGCTCCGAGTCGTTCATGGGCTTTGAAAAGGCAGGGGAGGAAAAGCTTATTCACTCCTATCTCGGAAGCGCATACGCGGAAATTGGGGAATACGAATCTGCATTGAATGAACTTCTAAAGAAGCTGGAGCAAATACCTGAAGGGAGAGACACAGAAAGAGGCATTGTACTTAACAACATCGGATTCCTCTACTATCAGATGGGGGACGCGGGAAATGCCAATCGCTACTTCAACGATTCTCTAAAGGTGTCCGGGAAGTCAAAAAACTTCACGGGCGAGATGGTGAACATCATTAATATCGGCCTGCTTGCAACGCAGAGTGAATGCGGAATGCAGAATGCGGAATGCGGAATTGAAGAAGCAAGAAAACTTCAAGAGAGAGGAGTCAGCCTTATAGAGTCCGGAGTGAAACGGAGTCGTAGAATGGGGACTGTCCCCGTCCTTAATAGGGACCAGAAGGTAGGGTGGGCAGCGCCCACCGATCTGGATTTAACAATCAAAACCTCTCTGGATTCAATCAGCCAGGACAGAGAGCATCTGAAAAAGGCCGCAGCAGAGTTCTCGGAAGGGCTGATTGCGCTTGGAAAGAAAAAAGACCTCTGGCTTGAGGCAGTCCTGGAGCTTAACCTTGCCACATCCCTTTATCAACTTGGCAATGATAAGGATGCATCTGTTCATCTCAATTCGGTCATGGAGATTGTTGATAAAGGCTCCCTTAACGATCTGAAGTGGCGTTATCTGTCGCTGCTGGCTGAGATTGACATAAAGAACAAGGAAAAACAACTTGAGGATGCGGTGGCAGTTCTGGAGGTAGGGGCGGGTCTTGCACCCGCCCAAGGGCAACCGCAAGGGTTGCCCCTACAAACAGAAACTCTTTACAAAGAACTGATTTACCTCCTCTTCTCAAAAGGCCAGATAGACGATGCCTTCACTTACGCTGAACGTATGGCCTGGAACAGGACCAAGCAGGAGGCAGCGAAGGCAAGGTTCCCCCTGC
Organism: Deltaproteobacteria bacterium; assembly: GCA_016208525.1. Classification (GTDB taxonomy): domain Bacteria; phylum Desulfobacterota; class JAENJC01; order JAENJC01; family JAENJC01; genus JAENJC01. The sequence continues at coordinate 3,973 of JACQYJ010000186.1, forward strand.
CAAAAGAGGAAGCGCCTCTTTCAGCAAGGGATGTCCAGTGGCTTCTGGACGAGAAAACTGCCCTTGTCAGGTATCTGTTTACAGACAGAGGACTTTTGATCTGGTTCATTGACGCAGATACCGTCCGGGGAAAGGTAATAAATATTTCAGAGAAATATCTGAGAGAAGGGGTAGATGACCTGTTGTCAACCTTGGACAAAAAGGAGATTAATGATCGCCTCTCATCCAAAGTCATCAGCCCAATTGCCCCTCTTCTGGCCAACAAAAAAAGGGTTTATATCATGCCGGATGCAATCCTCTCTCCTGTCCCTTTTGCTGCGCTGAAGATTGAAAATAAAAAGGGGACTGTCCCAGATTT
>JACQYJ010000168.1 GCA_016208525.1 Deltaproteobacteria bacterium
GCAGTTCGTGAGTGAGTCAGTTGATACCCGACACTCTCTTGTCATGGATGCAGATCAGGAACACGGAGGGAGAAATTCGGGTTTTCGTCCCATGCACCTTCTCCTCGTTGCCTTGGGGGGCTGTACCGGGATGGATGTCATCTCCATCATGAAGAAAAAAAGGCAGGAGGTGACCGCCCTGACTATCAATATAGGCGGAGAAAGACAGGACATTGAATATCCTCATGTCTATACCAGGATCTCTGTGGAATATGTGTTTAAGGGTAATAAGCTGTCTGAACCAGCGGTTCTGCGGGCAGTAAAGCTCTCAGAGGAAAAGTATTGCTCGGTAATGGCAACACTAAGGCCTCTTGCAAAGATAGAGGTAAGGTGGAGGATATTGGAGGGTAGTTAGATTGTTCTGATCCTGTTCAATAGATATTCCGCGTCATAAGGTTTCCGGATGAAGCCAAAAAAGCCATCATCGCAGAAGCGGGTTATGGTCTCTTCGTTATTGTAGCCGCTGACCAGGATAACCTTTACGTCGTTTCTAATCTTTTTCATTTCCCGTAATACCTCTTTCCCATCCATATCCGGCATAATCAGGTCTATTAATACAACCTTTATCTTGTCTGTATTCTCACGAAAAATATCAACCCCTTTGCGGCCGCCGTTGGCCGTAAGGACGGAAAAACCACACCCCTCCAGCATCATTTTGGTTACAGAAAGGATATCGTCATCATCATCAATCAGCAGCAAAGCCTCCTTGCCGTTCATATCACTTACCCCTTGTCTCTGTAAAAAAATTACTGAGAAGATTATAAAGGCAATTTTAAACAAATTCAAGTTTTTTGGTAGTAAATTTGATGGTCTCGTAAAAAGTCTTTTCTGTGGTTCGACAAGCTCACCACGAACGGAATAAAGTCAATGATTTCAACCAGACCACCGTTCGCCCTGAGCTTGTCGAAGGGTGATTTTGGACTTTTTACGAGTGCATCAAATTTTGCCGAAAAAAATTATCTTGGAAGGAGTATTTGATGATTATTATCGGTGAAAGAATCAGTGTCATTGCCAAGAAGGTGAGGGAGGCAATGGCTGCCAGGGACCCCAAGCCGCTTCAGGAACTGGCCAGGACGCAGTTTGAAAAGGGCGCCAATTATATTGATGTCAGCATTGGCCCTGCAGAGGATGACGGCCCTCAGTTGATGGACTGGGCGGTAAAGGTGATACAGGAAGTGGTGCCTGTCCCTTTATGCCTTGATACAACCAACAAGGCCGCCATGATAGCAGGTCTTAAGGCCCATAACAACAAGTGGGGAAGGGCGCTCATTAATTCGGCGTCAGGCGAGGAGGAGAGGCTCAACAATATGATGCCGCTGGCAGGCGAGTACAATGCGGAGATCATAGCGCTTACCCTTACGGAAAAGGGAATCCCTGCCCTGGCTGAAGAGAGGTGCGAGGTTGCGGCAAACATTATGGGCAAGGCAATGGAGTGCGGCGTGCCTATGGAGGACATCTGGCTTGACCCGCTTATCCTGCCGCTCCCCTTTCAGCAGGATAAGTGCAAGGAGTCGATCAGGGCCATAAGGCTCTTCAGGGAGTTGAACGACCCGCCGATGAAGACCACTGTCGGTCTTTCCAATATCGCGAACGGCGCTCCCAAGGAATTGAAGGGGATTATAACAAGAAACTTCCTTGTCCTTCTCATGTACGAGGGTCTATATTCAGCTATTGCGGACCCCAATGACAAGGAATTTATGGATACGATGAAGACAGTTGAAGTGCTTATGGAAAAGAGGCTTTATGCCCATTCTTATTTAGAGATGTAGGAGGAACCATGCCTTTTGTGATACCTAAAGATACATACGCAGGTAAAGTAAACGCCCTGACCTTTGGTTCAGGGGACAAAGCAGTTACAGTCGGGGGAGAGAACGGTCTGCCGTTCCTTTCATTTGAGTGCAGCATCCCAAACAGGCCTTTAATTGCCCTGGAGATCCAGGATGTTGCCCCATCGGACTGGCCTGATACTGTGCGGAAGGTCTATGACGGCGTAAGTGATTCCCCTGCCAAATGGGCCAGGTTCTGCCAGGATTCCCTCGGGGCAAAGATAGTAGCGCTTAGACTGACAGGGACCCATCCCGACAGAGAGAACAGGTCGCCTGAAGATGCTGTGAAGACAGTAACAGAGGTGCTGTCCGCAATAGACGTCCCTGTAATGATTCTGGGGAGCGGACACATAGAAAAGGACTCTCAGGTCTTGAAGGCAGCGGCTGAAGCGGCTAAAGGTAAGGAATGCATCCTCGGGAAGGCCCAGGAGGAGAACTACAAAACCATAGTTACAGCGGCCATAGCAAGCAACCACAAGCTTATTGCCATGAGCCAGCTCGATGTGAACCTTGCAAAGCAGCTGAACATCCTTATTACCCAGATGGGGTTCAATAAGGACAATATCATAATGGACCCGATGTCCTCGGCCCTTGGATACGGCATCGAATATACATACTCAGTAATGGAGAGGATCAGGCAGGCTGCCCTTGTTCAAAACGACCCGATGATGCAGACGCCGCTCTTGTGCGACATAGGTCCAAACGTATGGAAGACAAAAGAGAGCGCTGCCCCGGAGTCCGAGCTCCCTGAATGGGGCGCACTTACGGAGAGGGGAATTGTCTGGGAATCTGTTACTGCCTCAACCATGATCATGGCGGGTTGCAACCTCCTTGTGATGAGGCATCCAAAGGCGATAGAGACTGTAAATAGATTGATAGGCGAATTGATGTAATTTTTGTAGGGGCGGGTTTCAAACCCGCCCCTACCGCATTTAAAAGGAGAAGATAATTATGGCCCTGTCCGGTGTAGAGATATTTAAGCACCTCCCTAAAACGAACTGTAAGAAGTGCGGTTACCCGACCTGTCTGGCCTTTGCCATGAAACTGGCGGCATTGCAGGAAAGCACCGATAAATGCCCTGACCTGTCTGAAGAGGCGAAGAAATTTTTGGGCGCTGCGGCTGAGCCTCCCATAAGGGGTATCACCCTCGGGGGGAGAGGAGTAAAGGTCGGTGAAGAGACTGTACTCTTCAGACATGAGAAAAAATTCGTAAAGCCATGCCCGATAGCTTTGAACATAAAGGACACTGAGGGCGCAGATGCTATTACAAAGCACATAGCTGATGTCAACTCTTCCGAGATAGACAAGGTCGGCCAGATGCTCAGGGTGGACCTGGTCTGCGTTACTGACGAATCAGGCGACCCTGCCAGGTTTGCAGCTGTTGTAAAGCAGGTGGCTGACGGCGCCTCAAATGCCGGTCTTATTCTTAACTCTTCCAGGCCAGCCTCCATAGAGGCAGCTATCGCACATTGCGCCAGCAAGAAGCCTCTCGTTTATGGCGCCAACGCCGAAAACCTTGATGCAATGGTGAAGATTGCCAGGGAAAAGAATGTTGCCTTAGGCATTTATGCCAAGGGTCTTGATGCCCTCTCAGACCTTTCCGAAAAGGTAAAGGGTATGGGTGTTACGGATATAGCGCTTGACTCAGGCGCAAGGACAGCAAAGGAGATGGTTGAAGAGTACACAATGATAAGGAGGGCAGCCCTAAAGAAGTCTTTCAAGCCCCTTGGATTCCCGGTAATCTCCTTCGTCGGCAGGGACGACTCCCTTTTGGAGGCTGCAGTAGCATCAATCGGCATCATGAAATACGCATCCATAATAGTTGTGAACAGCATAGAGAAGTGGAAGACCCTCGCCCTTCTTACTTTGAGGCAGAACATATACACAGACCCGCAGGTCCCTATGCAGGTCGAGCAGAAGATATACAGGATAGGAGATGCCAACGAGAACTCCCCTCTTCTGGTCACAACCAATTTCTCCCTTACCTACTTTATTGTAAGGGGAGAGATTGAGAACAGCAAGGTTCCATGCTGGCTGGCCATCATGAATGTGGAAGGGCTTTCAGTCCTTACTGCATGGGCCGCAGGCAAGTTCGTGGCAGGCTCCATATCCAACTTTATTAAGGAAAGCGAGGCCCCCAAGCTTGTCGCAAAGAAGGAGCTTATACTCCCAGGGTATGTCTCAGTCCTTTCCGGCTCCCTTGAAGATAAGCTGGGCGAGGGATGGAAGGTTGTGGTTGGTCCGAGAGAGGCGAACCAGCTCCCGGCCTTTTTAAAAGCAAGGGCTTAGTAATTCAACTATACACAAGAGCCTCTTGCAAAAGTCCTTAACCACAGAGGACACCGAGAAAAGATGAGAGGCACAGAGGACAAAATTATAATATTTAAGAAAAACCTCTGTGTTTCTCTGATTAATCTCTGTGAACTCTGTGGTTCAAATAGTTTTGGAGAACACAGAGAAGAAAAGGGTTTTAAAAGGTTTTTATACTCAAAATTTATCTCTGTGGCTCTGTGGTTCGATTGCAGGATTTAGGATTTATTGGATTTACATAGTTACTACGGTGTATAAATATTGAAAGCAAGAGATTTTCTAATACAAGAAGTGCATATAATAGAGGGCTAAGACCAGTTGAGCCTTGATAATGACTGAACTCTACGAACCAATGATAAAGGTAGTTGACCTGTACAAGGCCTTCGGGCCAAAGAAGGTGCTCCAGGGCGCAAACCTTGAGATCCATAAGGGCGAGAGCATGGTTGTCCTCGGCGGCAGCGGGACAGGGAAGAGTGTGCTTATCAAGTGCATCATCGGCATCCTGACGGCAGATGCGGGTCAGGTCTACGTGGCAGGCAAAGAAGTCATTTCCATGAATGAGTCTCAGCTTAACGTGATAAGGAAGAGGTTCGGGATGCTCTTTCAGGGAGGGGCCCTGTTTGACTCACTTTCCGTATGGGAAAACGTTGGTTTCGGTCTGAAGCAGCATACAAGGCTGTCTGATAAGGAGATAAAGGAGAGGGCTGTTGAGAAGCTCAAGCTTGTCGGCCTTTTTAATGTGGAAAACCTGAGGACAACCGAGCTCTCAGGCGGGATGATGAAGAGGGTGAGCCTGGCACGGGCCATCTGCATGGAGCCTGAGATCCTTCTTTATGACGAACCCACCACCGGGCTTGACCCTATCATGGCAGATGTGATAAATGAACTTATCATTCATCTGAAAAAAACTATTAAGGTCACATCCATTGCTATAACCCACGACATGGTCAGCGCCTACAAGATTGCGGACAAGATCGCCATGCTGTACAAGGGGAAGATAATAGAGGTCGGGACTCCGGACGAGATTCGAGGCTCAAAGAATGAGGTTGTGCAGCAGTTCATACACGGAAGGGCTGAAGGACCGATAACTGCGGAGAACGGGGAAAAATAGGGATGAGGGTTGAGGGCTGAATGATGAATCAGAAAATATCACGGTTCTGTTTTAAATTCATCCCTCATCCTTTATCCTTCATCCTTTTGGAGGAAGTTTGAGTCAGGTAACCACAGAGGCAAAGGTCGGGATATTCGTCGTCGCAGGTATTGCCATACTTACATACATGACACTTACCATTGGCCAGTATAAGTTCGGGAAGGAAAAGGGATACCCCCTCAAGGTAAGATTCAAGTCCATGGCTGGTGTGGATCTGAAATCCCCGGTCAAGATAGCCGGCGTTGATATAGGAAAGGTCGAGGAGATACACCTTGATAAAGACAATACAGCTGAACTGACCCTGAGGATAGCAGACGAAGTGGTTATCCCTGATGACTCTGAGGCTGTTGTCAGAGGAACCGGGTTGATGGGCGAGAAGCATATAGAGATTATCCCGGGCTCACGTCATGCTAATAAAATGAGGGCCGGACAGGAGATACTTCGCACTAAAACACCTACTGATATGGACCAGCTGTTCTCCCAGCTTTCCGATGTCATATTGGATATAAAAGGGGTGACCTCTTCACTTAACAAGGTATTGGGCGGCGAAGAAGGCGCTGAGTCGCTGAGGGCTATTATAAGCAACATCCGGGATGTCACTGAAAACTTGAACAGGGCCTTTGCAGACAACTACCTGGGGAGGACAATACAGAACTTTGAGGCATTCAGTCAGGACATGAAGGATATATCCGGGCGGAACAGGGAGGCGCTCAGCGAGACGGTAGCAAACCTGGAGGAATTTTCCAGGGTGCTCAGGGAGAGGACGCCTGAGATATCTGAGAGCCTGAGGGTAGCGGCGGACAACCTTTCCGAGATCCTCAGAGAGAACAGGGGGAACCTGAAGGATACGGTGGAGAACATAAAGGTTGCATCAGGGAAGCTCCAGGATACCCTGGACTCCATCACCAATGTATCAAAGAAGATAGAGAAGGGAGAAGGGACCATAGGTAAGCTCATTAATGACGAAACGACTTACGAGAAGCTCAACAGCACCCTGACAGGCCTTGACAAGTACTTCTCCAAGGTGCTGTCGTTCAAGTTCTTTATAGACTACAGGGGAGAGTTTCTGACAGAAAGGCAGGAGACCAAAAGTTATCTGACTCTGAAGATGCAGCCAACTCCTGACAAATATTACCTCCTTGGAATAGTGTCCGATCCTGACGGTTACAGGACGACCTCAGACACCCTGACTACTACATCCCCCGGTGGGACAGTAGCCATCCATGAGGAGAGGACAACAGACGACAGACTTAAGATCAATGCCCAGATAGCAAAGAGGTACTATGACCTTACTGTAAGGGGTGGAATACTTGAATCGACCGGAGGGGCAGGAGCGGACTACCATCTATTCAAGGACAAGGTAAAGCTCTCATTTGACGCATGGGATTTCAACAGGAAGCCTACCCCGCGCCTAAAGGCATCGGCAAGTTACGACTTTTTCAAACACCTCTTCCTTGTTGCAGGCGGAGACGACCTTTCCAGCAAAGAGAGACGCTCTTTCTTTGCGGGAGGCGGCATAAAATTTGAAGATGATGACTTAAAATACATAATCGGCAATGTGCCGAAGATGAACTAAGGGCAAGTTGCTTTCAGACATGTAATTATGGCTAATATGAAAGCTTGCTTGGCATTATACCCGGACTACAATTAGTATTAATTAAATACGAAAGGGTGTAAGGGGGTTTTATGTCAGTAGCTTTTTCAGGCAAGGAAGTGCTGGAGATTGCCATCCAGATAGAAAAAAACGGCTTCACCTTTTATTCCCATGCAGCACAGAAGGTTACAGACAATAAAGTCAGAGAGCTTATTGAATGGCTGGCCCAGGAGGAAAAGAGCCATATAGGCAGGTTTGAAAACATTCTTTCTTCTTTCAACCCTCAAGAACTCGATATGAGTCCGGCGGAGTTTGAGGAGTATTCCCTTTACCTGAAGGCCCTGGCAGATGCCAGGGTATTTACCTCTGAGCTTAAGGCCAGGGAAGCGACCATGTTGATAAAAACCGAAATAGATGCCATAGACATTGCCATCGGCTTCGAGAAAGACTCCCTCCTCTTCCTTCACTGGATAAAGATGATGGTAAAAGGGAGTGATGCGGTCATTGTGGAGAAACTCCAGAGGGAAGAAATGCTGCATCTTAAGAAGTTGGTTGAACTCAAGAGATAGATATCAGTGTCAGATGAGCCTCTTGCAAAACTATCTTTTGTAGTTCGACAGGCGCCACGAACGGGGAAAAGTCAATGATTTCAACACTGCCACCGTCCACCCTGAGCTTGTCGAAGGGTAATTTCGGACTTTTGCAAGAGGCTCAGATGTCAGAAATTAGATGCTCACTAATTTAAGGAGGAAACAATGGCTGTTATAAAAAGGGCGCTTATCAGCCTTTCTGACAAGAAGGGGATAATAGAATTTGCGAATGGACTTTCAGGATTTGGAGTTGAGATACTCTCAACCGGTGGGACTGCGAAGCTTCTCGGCGAAAACGGGGTAAAGGTCACAGAGGTATCGGACTACACCGGCTTCCCTGAGATGATGGACGGGAGGCTGAAGACCCTCCATCCGAAGGTCCACGGCGGTCTCCTCGGTATGAGGGACAACCCTGCGCATGTAAAGGCCATGGAGGAGCATGGAATTAAGCCTATAGATATGGTGGTTGTAAACCTCTATCCATTTGAGGCAACCATAGCAAAGGGATGTTCTTTTGAGGAGGCGATAGAGAATATTGACATAGGCGGGCCGACAATGCTGCGCTCTGCCGCCAAGAACCACAAAGATGTTGCTGTTATTACTGACCCGGATGACTACGGCGCGGTCCTTGATGAACTCAAAAAGAGCGCAGGGTCCCTCTCGCCTGAGACCCACTTCAGACTTGCAAAAAAGGTGTTTGAACTTACCGCAAGGTACGACGGGGCCATCTCCAACTATCTCGGTATTCTTGAGGGCAGGAAGCCTGTCAAAAGGTTCCCGGAAACCATTACACTGCAATATATCAAGGGCCAGGACCTGAGGTACGGAGAAAACCCCCATCAGTCAGCGGCATTTTATGTGGAGAGGGGTATATATGAGCCGTGCGTCTCCAATGCGGCGCAGCTTCACGGCAAAGAGCTGTCTTTCAACAACATACTTGATCTGGACGCTGCATTTGAGACAGTAAAGGAGTTTCATGAGATCGCCGCTGTTATAATAAAGCACACAAATCCATGCGGTGTTGCCTTATCTGCAGAAGGTCTTGCTGATGCTTACAGGAAGGCAAGAACAGCTGACCCGATATCCTCATTCGGAGGGATTGTCGGAGTTAACCGTATTGTGGACGAGGAGATAGCTCAGGAGATAACATCTACGTTCATGGAGGCAGTGATAGCGCCGGGATACACTCCTGATGCCCTGGAGGTGTTAAAGAGAAGCAAGAATCTGAGACTCTTGCAGACACCCATCCTTGCCAAATACCATCCCGGCGGGGTTGATATGAAGAAGGTGAGTGGGGGCCTTCTTATCCAGGACAGGGATATCAAAGAGATGGATGAGAATGAATTAAGGATAGTGACAAAAAGAAGGCCTACCGCAGAGGAGATGAGGTCTCTCACATTCGCATGGAAGGTCTGCAAGCACGTGAAGTCCAACGCCATTATATACGCTCTTAATGACAGGACAGTAGGTATCGGCGCAGGGCAGATGTCAAGGGTTGACTCCTCCAGGATTGCTGCCATCAAGGCCCACGGGAGTCTGACTGGGACAGTTGCGGCCTCAGACGCGTTCTTTCCGTTCAGGGATGGTGTTGATACCGTTGCCGAGGCAGGAGCAACCGCCATCATCCAGCCAGGGGGCTCAATAAGGTACGATGAAGTGATCGAGGCCGCAAACGAGCGCGGATTGGCTATGGTATTTACAGGGATGAGGCATTTCAGACATTAAAAAATTTCATGCGAAGACGCAAAGAACGCAAAGAAATAACTTATTAGTCCAGGACAAATACAGATTCTTTATGATCAGAACAGTTCAAATCATAAATAAAATCTGTTTGACTCGGTGTCAAAAAATCTTAGCGACCTTTGCGACTTTGCGAGCAAAGAAGGGTTTAAAATGAAAGTTCTTGTTGTAGGTTCAGGAGGGCGTGAACATGCCCTTGTATGGAAAATAGCTAACAGTTCACGGTTCACGACTCACGGTTCACGGATTTTCTGCGCTCCTGGCAATGCGGGAATAGCCCAGATCGCAGAATGCGTGGATATAAAGGCAGAGGATATATCAGGCCTTCTTGAGTTTGCCAAAAAAGAAGGGATAGACCTCACAGTAGTAGGACCTGAGGGTCCTCTTACCCTTGGGATCGTGGACGATTTTGAGAAGGCCGGGCTCAGGATATTCGGGGCAAGCAAAAGGGCCGCGGAGATAGAGTGGAGCAAGGCCTTTTCCAAGTCCCTTATGAAAAAATACGCCATTCCCACAGCGGGTTACGAGGTGTTTACCGATAGAGAGAGGGCCGTCTCTTATCTGAAGGAGAAGGGAGCGCCTATTGTAGTCAAGGCATCAGGGCTTGCGGCCGGAAAGGGGGTAATCGTTGCCACGACACTCAATGAAGCCGTTTCTGCAGTTGACCTGATAATGAGGGATAAGGCCTTCGGCCCGGCCGGCGACGAGCTGATAATTGAGGAGTTTCTTGAAGGGGAAGAGGTCTCACTGCTCGCCTTTACAGATGGCAAGACTGTTCTCCCTATGCCCTCTGCCCAGGACCACAAAAGGGTTTTTGACAATGATGAGGGACCCAACACTGGAGGGATGGGAGTTTACTCCCCTGCGCCGGTCTTGACCAAGGCGCTCCTGGATACGGTAATGAAGGAGATCATGATACCTGCTGTAAAGGGAATGGCATCTGAAGGGCGGCCATACAAGGGCATCCTCTATGCAGGGCTTATCATAACCGGAAACGGGCCTAAGGTGCTGGAATTCAATGCAAGGTTTGGGGACCCGGAGACACAGCCCCTTATGATGCGGATGAAGACCGATATCCTGGAAGTTATGGAGGCGGTAATAGATGAGAGACTTTACGGCATAAAGATCGAGTGGGACGACAGGGCGTCGGTGTGCGTTGTAATGGCTGCGGGAGGATATCCCGGGGATTACAGAAAAGGTGATGAGATAATTGGACTTGATGATGCAGCAGGGATGGATGAAGTGACGGTGTTCCATGCAGGGACTGCCTTAAAGGATAGTAAGATAGTAACAAATGGCGGAAGGGTGCTCGGTGTCACCGCATCAGGCAGCGATATTAGAGAGGCTGTTAAGGAGGCGTACCGGGCCGTCTCAAAGATAACATGGAACGGCGTGCATTACAGAAAGGATATCGGCAGAAGGGCGATAACACCGGCCAAATAACTATTGACTAAACCGCCAAACAGCCCTAAAATACGCTGCCTAACGGATATCTATGATAAAAATAAGGTTTTTTGCAGGGATAAAAGAAAGGGTTGGGAAGAAAGAAGTTATCCTTGACTCTAAGGGTGGAAGCGTGGCTGATATACTTAATGCCATAGAGAAGGATATACCGGGGATTTCCGAAATATTACTAAGCCTCAAGGCAATGGTAGCGGTAAATCACGAGATGGCAGGGATTCAGACATTGGTGAAAGACGGGGATGAGGTTGCCTTTATTCCTCCCTTTTCAGGTGGGTAAACAGTGGTCAGGGTTCAGGAAAAACCGTTTTCTGTAGATGATGAGATAGAGCTGGTTAAAGAAAGCTCAAAGAGGATCGGCGGTATTGCGATATTCCTGGGCGCTGCCAGGGATTTCTCAAAAGGAAAGCATATCAGATCCCTCTCATTTGAGCATTACCCTGGAATGGCAGAAAAGAAGCTTAATGAGATCAGGGAAAAAGCCATAAAGGATTTTGGCGTAATAGAGGTGTCAATAGTCCATAGAGTAGGTAAAATTGGGATTGGCGAAAATATCGTCCTCATCGTTGCCGCAGCAGAGCATAGGAAAGAGGCGTTTATGGCCTGCGAATTCGCTATTGATGAACTTAAAATGATTACCCCTATCTGGAAAAAGGAAACAACGACCAGCGGAGAGGAATGGGTTGAACAACACCCTTAACTGAAGCCTTACGGTCATTAGAAAAAACTCCAGGACTTAAGAAGAAAGATAATGTTTCGCAGCAGCAATATGCCCAAGGGGCTTCAGTGAAGATTACAGGGGAAACAAAGGTCATTGGCATCTTCGGATATCCGGTCAGTCACACACTCTCACCTCTGATGCAGAATGCTGCCTTAGAGGCATTGGGGCTTAACTATATTTATGTACCGTTTGAGGTTAGGCCTGAAAGTCTTGAGTTCGCTGTAAACGGCATAAGGGCCCTCGGAGTATCCGGCGTAAACGTGACTGTACCCTATAAAGAGTCGGTCATGAAGTTTCTTGATGAGATAGATGAATCAGCAGGGCTTATCGGCGCCGTCAACACCATCCTTAACAAGAATGGGCGTTTGAAGGGATACAATACAGACTCGCCTGGTTACATCAGGTCGCTGCATGAAGACGCCGGGTTTGACCCTAAAGGTAAAACCATCCTGGTCGTAGGGGCCGGCGGCGGCGCCAGGGGGATAATCGCAGGACTGCTTTTGAATGGTACATCCGAAATAGTTATCGCCAATCGCACTATTGAAAAAGCGGAAGAAATTAAGGTTAATTATGCAAAGATATGCAGGCGCAAACATATACAGATTAAAACCGCTCCCCTCTCATATCTTAATGATCCTCAAATCCTGTCCTCTGTTGACCTGATCGTTAATACAACATCAATGGGATTAGAGGGAGGGTTCCCAGATGTAGATTTTAGCTTAACTTCTCGCAATGTCCTCATCTCAGACATAGCCTACAAGCCGCCACTGACACAATTTTTAAAAAAAGCTCAAGGGGCGGGGCGCAAGATCTCAGGCGGCCTTGGAATGCTCGTATACCAGGGGGCTATAAGCCTTGAGATATGGACTGGCCGGAAGGCCCCGGTTGAAGTGATGAAGAATTCCCTGAAAATTTTCCTCAACGAGTAGAAAAGCGGGTTTTTCTGGCTCTTTCTCATATTGAGTGGGTAGAAACCTCCCTGGATGAACCTTCTTATGGGGCAAAAAAACTAATTTAGCCACGGACTTGCACGGATAAATGCAGACTTTTTATGAAGAACAAAGATATGATGCCCTCGTAAAAAGTCCCAAATCACCCTTCGACAAGCTCAGGGCGAACGGTGGTCTGGTTGAAATCACTGACTTTATTCCGTTCGTGGTGAGCTTGTCGAACCACAGAAAAGACTTTTTACGAGACCATCAAGATATGATAAAATAGTAAAAAGCCTTATTCTCACCGCGGAGCGCAGCCAAAAGTAGGCGCTTCCAAGCGAGGCGCAGAGAAAAGAATCAATAATTTCAAGATGTTTAACTCAGCGTCTCAGCGTCTCTGCGGTTAATTTTTAGTTTTTACGAGTTCATCAAGATATAAAGCAGTTTATTTTAGTCAGAAATCGCTTGGAAGCGCCTACTTTTGGCAGTGGCAAAGAAGGTTTGGCCGTGGCTATTTTATCCACCTGAAATGAGAAAGAACCGTTTTTCTTCCGTCCTTGCAAATCTTGAATATGATGATAAACTATTTGAAATCATCTAAAGGAGACTAATATGCCAAAGGAAAACAAAGAAAAAGAGGAAAAGACGGGACGGATAGGCGTCCCACCTGTCAGAGAGACTTACCAGGAGATAAAAGGGATAAAAATGGTTGAAGATGCGGCAGAAAAGAGGGAAAGAATAAGAGAGGAGAAGGTACACGAGCATCTGGAGCATGAGAAGGCGAAGGGTTACGGAGGAAACCTCCCTCCTGTGGAGAAGCGGATTAATACCGAACGTCCCCCATTTAAGAAAAAATAGGCCGCATGGATGCAAAGATACACATTACCTCAAATGAGGTATCGAAACCTTAAAAGGTAAACCTTTTTTCTTCAGGTACTATTGACGATCTCGTAAAAAGTCTTTTTTTGCACGCAAAGGCGCAAAGATATGCTCTTTAATTCCAATATGTTTTTCTCTGCGTCTCAGCGTCTCTGCGGTTAATTTTGACTTTTTACTAATGAATCACTATTGTTTTCACTGTCTTATGAATGGCATACATCTTGCTGTTTTATTAAAAAATGACTGATGAGATATCTTATGCCGGCGTTTGATATCGAGTAGGTTAAAAAAACCAAAGGAGGCGTAAAAGTTATGAAGAGTAAGAAATCTTGTTCTATGATCGCAGGTCTGGCAATGATGGTATTCGCAGCAGGATGCGGCAAGCAGCCCGTTGATGATATTGGTGCCGCCAAGTCGGCGGTAGAGGCTCTTGTAGCTGAGGGCGCGGATAAATACGCCGCTGAGGAGCTGAAGCTCGCTAACGACGACCTCTCT